>NZ_JBFUKX010000031.1:0-71751 GCF_056400605.1 Mucilaginibacter sp. P5_A4
CCACTGATGGCTTCATCTTTTGGGTTTCCTTTTTGTTTAATTATAGATGTGAGATATTAGATTTGAGTATGGAGAGCAGCTTCATTTGCATTTGGCTTTTTATCTCACATCTCATATCCGACGTCTCATATCTATTTTAAGAAATAATCATGTAGGTAACTTGTTACGATAGCTTCGTTACTGATACTGCTCCAGAAAGGAGGTATTCCAGCCACACCTTCCGGTACGGCTACCTTGTTACGACTTAGCCCCAGTTACCGACTTTACCCTAGGACGCTCCTTGCGGTTACGCACTTCAGGCACTTCCAGCTTCCATGGCTTGACGGGCGGTGTGTACAAGGCCCGGGAACGTATTCACCGCGTCATTGCTGATACGCGATTACTAGCGAATCCAACTTCACGGGGTCGAGTTGCAGACCCCGATCCGAACTGTGAATGGCTTTATGAGATTGGCATCCTGTTGCCAGGTAGCTGCCCTCTGTACCATCCATTGTAGCACGTGTGTAGCCCCGGACGTAAGGGCCATGATGACTTGACGTCGTCCCCTCCTTCCTCTCTATTTGCATAGGCAGTCTGTTTAGAGTCCCCACCTTGACGTGCTGGCAACTAAACATAGGGGTTGCGCTCGTTGCGGGACTTAACCCAACACCTCACGGCACGAGCTGACGACAGCCATGCAGCACCTAGTTTCGTGTCCCGAAGGACTTGAGCGTCTCTGCTCAATTCACTAACTTTCAAGCCCGGGTAAGGTTCCTCGCGTATCATCGAATTAAACCACATGCTCCTCCGCTTGTGCGGGCCCCCGTCAATTCCTTTGAGTTTCACCCTTGCGGGCGTACTCCCCAGGTGGAATACTTAACGCTTTCGCTTAGACGCTGACCGTATATCGCCAACATCGAGTATTCATCGTTTAGGGCGTGGACTACCAGGGTATCTAATCCTGTTTGATCCCCACGCTTTCGTGCCTCAGTGTCAATCAAACCATAGTAAGCTGCCTTCGCAATTGGTGTTCTGTGACATATCTATGCATTTCACCGCTACTTGTCACATTCCGCCTACCTCTAGTTCATTCAAGCTCATCAGTATCAAAGGCACTGCGATAGTTAAGCTACCGTCTTTCACCCCTGACTTAATAAGCCACCTACGCACCCTTTAAACCCAATAAATCCGGATAACGCTTGGATCCTCCGTATTACCGCGGCTGCTGGCACGGAGTTAGCCGATCCTTATTCTTACCGTACATTCAGCCTGATTCACGAATCAGGGTTTATTCCGGTACAAAAGCAGTTTACAACCCGTAGGGCAGTCTTCCTGCACGCGGCATGGCTGGTTCAGGCTTCCGCCCATTGACCAATATTCCTTACTGCTGCCTCCCGTAGGAGTCTGGTCCGTGTCTCAGTACCAGTGTGGGGGGTCATCCTCTCAGATCCCCTAAACATCGTAGCCTTGGTAAGCCGTTACCTTACCAACTAGCTAATGTTCCGCATGCCCATCTTAATCCTATAAATATTTGATCACAGTGCAATGCTGCATCGTGATGTTATGCGGTCTTAATCTCTCTTTCGAGAGGCTATCCCCCTGATTAAGGTAGGTTACATACGTGTTACGCACCCGTGCGCCACTCTCAAGGAAAGCAAGCTCTCCTATCCCGTCCGACTTGCATGTATTAGGCCTGCCGCTAGCGTTCATCCTGAGCCAGGATCAAACTCTCCATTGTAAAATGTGTGTTTAACCACTGACCCTATTATTAATAATAGAATCTGTATAATTATGTATCTTTATACAGTATCTAAACTCTTTGTTATCATAACTCATCCGCCTTTTGCTTTCTGCTTTACGCATTCCGCTTTCAGCTTCTGTGTTACTCTACATGATTTTCTATTTCTTAAAAGAACTTTKYCGCYTCCCCGTCACGGTTCCGCTATATAATCTTTACAAGTTGCCTTGTCTGATTTGTCATTTTTGTAAGTCTGGGAATCGCTCTCAAACCCTTTTGATTACTCGTTAACCCAAGCTAACTTTCTTCCCTCTTTTCTTATCGCCTGATTTGCTCAGACTCAACTTCTTTCGCTCTCTCAAGCACCCTTCCGTTTGGGTCTGCAAAGGTAGAAACCTTTTCCATCTTTCCAAAACTTATTTTTTTTATTTTTTCTTTCGAAATCCTAAGTTTTGAACCGCTCAACTACCCTTTTCTCTATCCCCGTTGCGGGGTGCAAAAGTAGCAAACTTTTTGACTTTCCGAAAATTTATCTGAAGTTTTTTTGAGTTTCTTTTTTCTCTGCCTTTTCCGCTTTACCCTATCTCCAAAAACCCGCTTCAGTAAACCTTTCTAAGAACAACCCCGCTTCCTTATTTGCGGGCTGCAAAGGTAGCCACTTTTTACTCTCCTGCAAACCTATTCTCCTATTTTACTAACACCTGTGTATAAGATGTTAATTATCAGAACGAAAAAATTAAAAAACCTTTTCGCAAATTCGGTTCCATGCTCAAAATCCGAGGTTTTCCACAGTAAAAATCCAACTCAGTCGATTTTTAAGCAGAAATTTCTTGCAACAGCATCAATCATTAAAGTGTACAGGCCCCTTGGATTAATGGATGCTGTCTAAAAGATTTATCCCACACAAAAGATATTGTGTTGCGTTAGGGGGAGTAGCGGATACCAGCCCGCGCCTAATGCCTTGTGCGCGTATGAGCGGATGACCCGGGCCGCGGGCAACGCCATACTCCGGAATAAGGACTATTAGATAAAAGATTAAGGACAGCTGCAAAAAAGAAGTGCGTTTTGCGGAATACAAATTTTACATATCCTTTGCCACTAAGCGGTCTTGCATGACACTATAAACCATATTATATATAGTGCAGGCAATGCGGGCATACTATATATACCTGCATACACTTATACGTTACATACATAGTATAGGATAAAACGAGCCGCCAGGAAGCCGTGCCTCAAAAACCGAATAAGTTAAAAGATGTTAAAAGCACATACTATATATATAAGGAGCACAAAACACGTTATATATTAGCCCCTAAATAAATAATTGACTGATTTACATTAATCACCTATCTTTGCAAAATGTTTAAAAAACAACTAACGTTATTCACCTGTGTTTTAGCCCTGTTAATTATTACACTGGGAAGTTGTAAAAGCAAATACGAAAAGTTAAGAGCAAGTAACGATTACGCCAAAAAATACCAGGAAGCCATTAAGTACTATAATAAACAGGATTATGAAAAAGCCCTTGGTTTATTTGACGTACTGGTTGAGCGCTATCGTGGACGTAGTGCTGCTGAAGACCTATTTTACTACTATGCCTTCACCAACTATAAGTTAAAGGATTATACATCTGCAAGGTTTCACTTTAAAACCTTTGCCGATACTTACCCATCGAGCCCAAGAGCAGAGGAATGTCGCTTCTTTTCGGCATATTGTTATTACCTTGATTCACCTACTTTTTCGCTTGACCAGGAAAATACATTAAAGGCTATTGAAACATTGCAGTTGTTTATTAACCTTTATCCTAAAAGCGACCGGGTTACCGAAGCAAGCAAGTTAATACAAAACCTGCGCGACAAACTGGAAATGAAAGCCTATGAAAATGCAAAATTGTATTTAACCATCGGTGATTATCAATCGGCCGTTATTGCTTTTAATAATGTGCTTCGCGATTATCCGGATACTAAATATGGTGAGGAAATTGAATTCCTGACCATAAAAGCACAATACCTGTATGCCGATCATAGCTTTGAAACCAAACAAGTAGACCGTTTTGAACAGGCTATAACTTATGCCCAGCAGTTTAATGATAAATTCCCCGCAAGCAAATACGGCAACGAAGCTAAGGGTTTAATAAAAGATAGCCAGGCTGGCATTGTAAATGCTAAACGTGTAGAAGCCGAAATATTAACAAATACCAAACTGGCAAAAAAGCTGGCCGCAAAGGATACCGTTAAAACACAGCCACCATCAGAAAAGAATCAGGATCAGAAAATACCATATTAAAAAAATTAGATATGACAGCAAATAACACCAACAAACCAGCAGTAGCAAGCAGCACTGTAACCCGCGATTTACGCGAGCTGGACGTTAAAACCAATAACATATATGAGTCGCTTGTGATCATGTCAAAAAGAGCGAACCAGATATCAAACAATATTAAAGAAGAGTTACACCAAAAACTTTCTGAGTTTGCATCATCAAACGATAACCTGGAAGAGGTTTTTGAAAACCGCGAGCAAATCGAGATCTCTAAATACTACGAAAAACTGCCTAAACCATCATTGGTAGCTGTTCAGGAGTTTTTAGATGATAAGGTTTATTACCGCAATCCTTCTAAAGAAGCTTAATATTACCCCGAAAGGGGAAGCAAAAGTTAAAGAATTTAAAACTCCCATATGGGAGTTTTTTTGTTTATTTTTAAATTTTATAATCATTCCCCTAAAGGGAATCAGGGCTTATGCTTGAAGGTAAAAACATCATTCTGGGAGTTTGCGGCAGTATAGCTGCCTATAAATCGGCATTGCTGGTGCGGTTACTGGTAAAGGCCGGTGCCAATGTACAGGTATTGATGACACCAGACGCCACCAGCTTTATAACTCCGCTTACGCTTTCAACACTCTCTAAAAAACCGGTACTGGTTGATTATTATAAAACCGAAACCGGTGAATGGAATAACCATGTTGAGCTGGGCCTTTGGGCGGATATGCTCATCATAGCACCTATAACGGCCAATACCCTGGCAAAAATGGCCAATGGCTTTTGCGATAATTTACTTACAGCCGTTTACCTATCGGCCAAATGCCCGGTGTATTTTGCCCCGGCTATGGACCTGGATATGTGGCTACATACGGCAACCCGGCAAAATGTTAACAGGCTGCTATCATTTGGCAATATCTTAATAGCCCCGGGCAATGGCGAACTGGCCAGCGGGCTTTATGGCGAAGGCAGACTGGCCGAACCCGAAGAGATTATTGACTTTTTATCGTCGGCAGTTAAAAAAAAACTCCTTTTAGCTAATCAAAAAATTATGGTTACCGCCGGGCCAACCTATGAGGCTATCGACCCGGTGCGCTTTATAGGCAACCATTCATCAGGCAAAATGGGCTTTGCTATCGCGGATGAACTGGCTAAAATGGGTGCCGATGTTATATTGATTAGCGGGCCAACCGCACAGGTAAGCAGCCAGCAAGCGGTAAAACGGATTGATGTTACCTCGGCTGCTGAAATGCTGGAAGCCTGCTTAACTCATTATAAAGATGCTAAAGCCTGCATTATGAGTGCTGCCGTTGCAGATTATACCCCGGCAACCATCGCGCAGCAAAAAATTAAAAAAAAGGATGCCAGTTTTAACATCGAACTAAAAGCCACTACCGATATATTGAAAACCTTGGGCGAACAAAAAGCCGAATGGCAGATCCTGGTAGGTTTTGCACTGGAAACCAACGATGAAGAAATAAACGCGATAACCAAGCTGCAAAAGAAGAACCTGGATTTTATTGTGTTAAATTCGTTAAATGACGCCGGCGCCGGTTTTAAAAAGGATACCAACAAAATAACTATTATTGACCGTGAGCTGCAAAAAACCACTTTTGAATTGAAGAGTAAAGAGGGCGTTGCCCATGATATTTGCCTTAAAGTTGCCCAATTAATAAACGGATGAAACAAGTATTTTTTTATATAATATTAACCTGCTTAACTTTCCGTGCCACGGCGCAGGATTTGAACGCACGTGTACAGGTGCTTTCGCCAAAGATACAGGTAAGTAACAAACGTATTTTTCAAACGCTGGAAACCGCGATGAAGGATTTTTTGAACGGCCGCAAATGGAGTGCAGACCAAATAATGCCCCAGGAACGTATAGACTGCAACTTTGTATTGAATATTACCAGCTGGGATGGCGGAAGTGTATTTGGTGCCGAATTGCAGGTACAGTCGTCCAGGCCTGTATATGGTTCATCCTATAGTTCAACCTTGCTCAACATTAATGACCGGGATGTTGATTTTACCTATAATGAAGGTCAAACTATCGATTTTAGCGATCAGAACTTCCAGGGTAACCTAAGTTCGGTAATGGCTTTTTATGCATATATTATTGTAGGGACGGATTATGATACTTTTTCGCGCTATGGCGGTACTCCTTATTTTGCAAATGCCCAAACTGTAGTTGCCAATGCGCAAACCGGCTCGTACAAAGGGTGGAAAGCCTTTGACGGCAACATTAACCGCTACTGGTTATCAGAGAATTTGAATAATAAACTTTATGCCCCATTACGTGATTTTATGTATGATTATCACCGCAACGGCCTCGATATTATGGCCGATAACGCCAATAAGGGCCGTAAACTTATCACCTCGTTATTGCCCAACCTGCAGCAGATAAACCGGCAGCGCGTTGGCTCTATGTTCCCGCTTATATTTTATACAGCCAAGAGTGATGAGTTTGTATCCCTATATAGCAAAGCCGATCCGCAGGAACGGACGCAGGCTATGAATTTGTTGTTGCAAACAGACCCCGCCAACGGAAATAAGTACCAGACTTTGAAGTAACCGAAGAATCAAAAGGCAACAATTAAGACTTTTAAATATTTCGTTAAAGTGTTGCGTTCGCAACAGAACAGCAAAAAACAACATCTATTTAGTCATCAGCACTTTAACAATAGTCATAAAATCAATCGTTGCCCGATCTGCCGATGCTCAAATCCACCGGTCCGATAGTACGGCAATCCCCTAGTGTTAAGTCAATAGTACTAAGTCGTAAGTTTAGCCTGATTTGTTCTTTTCGACTTCGAACTTAAGACTTTCGACTAAAGGCTAACGTCAATTCAAAGTTAACAGCTAGTCTGCAGGTTTAATAATGGTGTTGCCTGCGGTCCGGGCTTTACGCTTATACTGCACAGGCATTAGTCACGAGGCCGGTATCCGCTGCTATCCCTAACACGAAAACTTCCCCGCACCGCGCAACCCGATCCCCGCACCAAATTCCCCTTCCAAAAATTTTTTTTTCAAAAACCCTTGCATATACGAAATCTATCGTAGATATTTGTACGAAGAAATTCGTATAACACTAAAATGGATATAAAACCAACAGAAAGCGAGCTCGAAATTTTACAGGTGATCTGGAGAATGGGGCAATGTACCGTACGCGATGTGCACGAGGAATTAGCCAAAACAAAAGATGCCGGTTACACCACAACCTTAAAACTGATGCAGATTATGCATGACAAGGGCTTGGTGGAACGCGATACCTCGTCAAAAACTCATTTGTACAAAGCTTTATTTAGCCAGGAACAGGCGCAAAGCAACGCTTTGGATAAAATATTGTCTACTGTATTTAAAGGTTCCACATCCGACCTCGTAATACAGGCACTTGGGCAGCACCGCACGTCTAAGGACGAGATAGATGCTATTAAGAATTTTCTTAACCAGTTTGATCAGCATAAAAAATAAAACGTTATGGAAAGTGTATTCTATAATATAAGCCAGGTTTTGGGTATCACTATTATCCACTCTTTATGGCAGGGTTTATTGGTTTGGTTTGCGTTGCGTTTATTATTCGCCTGCGCGCCATCGCTATCATCTATAAAAAAGCATAATGCCGCTATGGCAGCAATGCTTGCCATAAGTGCTTGGTTTGCTTACACTTTTGTAAGCCAGGTGCATGCACATATATGGATCGATTTTTCAGCAGCCAGCTCGCCGGTTTTATTACCACATTTTACTTTCCCCTTAACTATTGCAACCCACGCTGTTACATCATCATATTATAATTATGTAATAGAAGGGTATCTGCCCTATATATCTACCATTTACTTTATCGGCCTTGCTTTTAATATACTAAGAATGGGCATCAACTGGCAAAAGTTGAACCATATTAAAAACACCATGATACCTGCCGACAGGCTGCAGGATTATGTCGATTCGCTTTGCGAACAATTACGAATTAGCCGTTATGTGAGCGTAAACATCAGCAGGTATGTTGATGTACCCTGTATGATCGGTTTTTTTAGTCCGATTATACTCTTACCAATTTCATTAACAACCTATTTATCAACCGAAGAAATAAAGGCCATTTTACTGCACGAGCTATCGCACATAAAACGTAACGATTACCTGCTTAACATGGTACAGCAGTTTATAAGTATACTGCTTTTCTTTAATCCCTTTGCCCAACTAATTAACAGAATAATAAACCAGGAACGCGAAAACCGGTGCGACGACCTGGTCGTAAAAACAACCGCCCAGCCTTTAGTGTATGCGCATGCACTATTAAAGCTGGAGCAAACAAGGCAGGTAAACCTGCAACTGGCCCTTGCCGCCACCGGCAAAAAATATCATTTATTAACCAGAATTGAACGTATCATGAACACAAAGAAACCAATAGGCAACATACGCCATCTTTTAGTGGCCGTTGCAATAATAGCGGCAAGCGTCAGCAGTATTGCCTGGCTAAATCCTACCATAGCCAACGGTAAAATATCAATAAAAAAAGTACGGGTAACTTATCCGGCTGTATTGAAAGATTTACTTGCAGATACTACCCACAAAAAAGTTGCTAAAGCTAAAAAAACTGTAGCTGCTAAAACGGCATTACGCAACAAGCGGATTGCAGAAGAGCGATATAACAACTTTAATGATGCCGAATTGAGCCGGCTGACTGCCGAAGTTGAAAAATATGCCCAACAAATAGACAAATTCTATGATAGCCCCGGGTTTAGAGATCAGCAAAAACTGATGGAAGAAAAAGCTGAGGCCATGGAAAAGTTTTACAATAGCCCGCAATTGAAAAGAATGCTGGAAGACCAGGAAAAAATAGCCGAAGATTTTCAAAAAAACTGGGGCGAAACCGGTGAGACCAGTAAGCTGGGTGACCAAATGGGTAAAATGGGCGAAAAAATTGGGGCATATTACAATAGCCCCGAGTTTAAGCGAATGAATGAAGAGCTCAGGAAAAAATATGGTATCAAAGGCAATTACCATGATGATAGCAAGGATGAGAATTACAAAAAATACCAGGAAGAATTGCAAAGTAAAGTTTCGCCCGAGATAAAAGAGCAAGCTGAGCAGCTGAAAAAGATGGGCGAAGAGATGCGCAACCATTTCGACTCACCGGAGTTTCGCAAAAAAAGTGACGAACTGCGGATGATGAGCGATAGCTTAAGAAAAGCATACCACAACCCCGCAATGGAAGAGCAAAAACAGGAAATGAAAAAACTTGGCGAAAAAATGCGGGCTTACCAGGATAATGCTGAAATTAAACAGGCAAAGGCACGGTTGCAGCAAGCCAGCAAAAAGCTAAGGGAATATACCAATAGTCCCGATTTTAAAAAACGCATGGCTGACGCGCGTAAAGCGGCTGACGCTGCAAGTGAAGAAAACTAATTGAAGGTTAACTGGTACATTTAAAATATCCCAATATATTTAACTAAATAACTTAGCAATAATTCATTAAATTTTATTTTAAAGAACGGTAATTCGTACTTTAGTATCCTTAATAAAATAAGGATACTTTTTTATGCTTCAAAAGCTAACCATCAATAATTACGCGCTGATTGATAACCTGGAGATAAGTTTTGGTGAAGGCCTTAACATCCTTACCGGCGAAACCGGCGCAGGTAAATCTATCATATTGGGTGCCCTATCGCTTATTTTGGGTCAGCGTGCCGAAAGTCGTTATTTTTTTAATCAGCAAAAAAAATGTGTTATTGAAGGTTCGTTTAAAATAAGCGGATTTCATTTAAGTTCATTTTTTGAAGAAAACGACCTGGATTATGAGGCCGAAACCGTTTTACGCCGCGAGATCTCTGCCGATGGAAAATCGCGGGCTTTTGTGAACGATACCCCGGTTAACCTTACCGCGCTTAAACAATTGGGCGAAAAACTGATCGATATCCACTCACAACATGCCACACTGGAGATCAATGATCCGGAATTTCAGTTGCTGGTGGTTGATTCGGTTGCCAGGCATGATGACCTGCTGAATGATTACCGGAATAAATACCGCACGTTTAAAAAAGACACCGGCAAGCTTGCCCAATTAATAGCCGAAAGTGATAAAGCCAAAGCTGATCTTGATTACTTTCAGTTCCAGTTTGATGAGTTAGAGAAAGTTAGCCTTAGCGCTGATGAGCAGGAACCGCTGGAAAAAGAGTTATACGCATTAAATAATGCCGAGGAAATAAAGCGCAACCTATATGGTGCTTATTACCTGATACAGGAAGGTGAAGTGGCGGCACTTTCTCAACTACGTGAGGCGGGGCAACAGTTAGGCACCCTGGAAAAATTCGATTCGCAAATTGAGGAATTGCACCAGCGTTTGAACAGTACTATCATCGAACTAAAAGATATAGCTGCCGAAGTTGAGCAGATAGAACAAAAAACCCATACTAATGAGGCCCGGGTTGATGAAATTAATACACGCCTGAGTTTGATATATAACCTGCAAAAAAAGCATCGCGTAAACAGCAATACCGAACTTCTACAGATCCAGGATGAACTGTCGGAAAAGATCCGGCAGGTCTTATTTAGCGATGAAACTATTGAAAAACTGCAAAAGCAGTTGGCTGCAGATAAAGCTGAACTTGAAAAACTTGCAGCCAGGCTGACTGCAAACCGCTTAAAAGCTATCCCTGCTATTGAAAAACAGGTGATTGATACACTTGCGGAAATGGGCATGGGTAATTCGACGTTGAAAATTGAACAAATGCAGCCCCCCCCGCCCCCTAAAGGGGGAGCTTTTGATTCGCAAGGTGGCGCCGTACTTACCAAAGATGGTGTAGACCAGGTCCGCTTTCTTTTCTCGGCCAATAAAGGACATGCGCTGGCCGAGATGAGCAAGGTAGCATCGGGCGGTGAGCTTTCACGGCTGATGCTGAGTATTAAATCTATCATTGCAAAATATACCGCCCTGCCTACTATTATTTTTGACGAGATAGATACAGGGGTGTCCGGCGAAGTAGCCAATAAAGTGGGCACCATAATGGAGCGCCTGGCCGATAACCTGCAGGTAATTACAATTACTCACCTGCCTCAAATTGCCAGCAAGGGTAAAAACCATTATTTTGTTTATAAAGACGATAGTGCCGCAACAACCTATACCCGCATTAAACAAATTGATAACCATGACCGTGTTTTGGAAATTGCCAAAATGCTGAGCGGTGATAAACCGGGTGAAAGCGCGTTGCAGAATGCAAGGGAACTGTTGGCATCATAGGTGCATAAACATGAAACAACTATTATCAGCGCTTATATTTATACCATTGATTATCAGCACTTTGATTGCTCAATAACAAAGCATTGTTAAACGGGATACCGTAAACCTGCGTGGCTATGTTTACGATGATAAGGCAGTTCAAAATAACATAGAGGGCACTGTAAAGCTTGATTTCAAAGTTGAAAAAGACGGTTCGGCCGCTGACTTTAAAATACTCCAAAGTATTGTATATGATTGCGATCAAAAACTGATAAATACGATAAAACATTTGCCCAAATGGCAACCGGCAATTGAAAATGGCAGATCCATGGCTACACAGCAAACTGTTTCTGTAGAGTTTAAACTAACTGATAAATAATTATAACTTTACGCCCAATTGTAGAAAATTCAAAATATGGCTTATAATTTATTAAAAGGCAAAAAAGGTATCATATTTGGTGCCCTCAATGAGCAATCCATCGCCTGGAAAGTAGCGCAGCGCGCAGTACAGGAAGGTGCCGAAATTGTATTATCAAATGCGCCTATCGCATTACGCATGGGCGAACTCAATAAACTGGCAGAAGAATGCAATGCCCCTATCATAGGTGCCGATGTTACCAGCAATGATGATATCAATAACCTTTTCACCAAAACCAAAGAACACTTTGGCGGTGGTGTTGATTTCATCCTGCACTCTATCGGGATGAGTATCAATGTTCGTAAAAACATCCCTTACCCCGAAAACAATTACGATTTCACGCATAAAGGCTTTGATATTTCGGCGCTAAGCCTGCACCGTATATTACAGGCTGCTATGAAACATGATGCCATTAACGAATGGGGGTCTGTATTGGCTTTAAGTTATATAGCAGGGCAACGTTATTTCCCTGGTTATAATGACATGGCCGACAATAAAGCGGTACTGGAAAGTATAGCCCGTAACTTTGGTTACGAGTACGGTGTGAGCAAAAAAGTTCGTGTTAACACCATTTCACAATCACCTACCCGCACCACAGCCGGATCGGGCGTGAAAGGCTTTGACGGCTTTATCGACTTTGCCGAAAAAATGAGTCCGCTTGGTAATGCTGATGCAGACCAATGTGCTGATTATTGTATTACCTTGTTCAGCGACCTGACCAAAATGGTAACCATGCAAAACCTTTTCCACGATGGTGGCTTCTCCTTTACCGGGGTAACACAAGCTGTTATTGACCAGATGGGGAAATAAGCTAAAAGCCAAAGGCATAAAGCCGAAAGCTAATAAAGCTAATTTATAATTACATAAAAAAGGAGCTCTGCATTTACTTTGCAGTGCTCCTTTTTTATTAGATAATTTGGGGATTAAGCGGGCGTTGAATCAACCAACACAACTTTTACCTTAATATTCAAAGTGGGTGCTGCACTCAGCTGGCTTCCATCAGAATTTTGCGCATATAGAATAACCTTACCTACCGAATAAGTGTAGCTGTATGCTATACCATTGTAGGTTTCGGGAAGCGCTTCATAAGTTTTGCCATCATCATAAGAAATATAAACCAGTACACCTCCATTGGCCTGGGCATAACCATCCTGCTCGGGCAAATTACCCAGTGTTGATGAATACGATAAATTTCCTTCGTCATCTGTTGTAACTTTCCAGCCGCTGGTACCCTGTACATCATAAAATGCGGTTAGGTTGGCTGGGGTGATATACTTTTTAGTACATGAGGTTGCCGCTATTAAAACAGTGCAGCAAATTAAAGTCAAGATTTTTTTCATAACGTTTCGATTGTATATACTGTAAGAACAATATAATTTAAAAAGGTTTAACGTTTTTTGATTTATTTTATTTCAAAAATATTGGCTGCTCATTGTGTTATATATGGCTCAAGCTGCTTTCTCCATAAGTAGTAACCATAAGGAGTTAGGTGTACGCCATCTGTTGTGGCAAGGGAATTTAGCATATCATCTTTAATAAAATTACCATACATATTAATGTATATAATATTATTGGGCCGGCAATAGTTAGTTAATTCACAAAAACACCTTGCGATAACTAAATTTTTAGTTTAATTTTATTTATGCGGAAACTTAACTTTTTACTGCTTTTGATAGTGCCCGGCTTTTGCCAGGCCCAAATAAAGATAACCGGTAAAATTATAAACCATCCTGACAAAAAGCCGGTAGCAAATGCCAGCGTATTTTTAAACAATGCTATTGTAGGCGATAAAACTACCGATGATGGCACCTTCACACTTAGTAATGTAAAACCGGGCCAGTACGATCTCGTAGTATCCATAGTAGGTTACGAAACTCATAGCCTCACCATAATGGCAGGTACAAAGGATATTGCTTTATCAGAAATTTCGCTTACCCCTAAAACCATCATGCTGCAGGAGGTAAATATTAAACCAGATCCCAATCGTCAGCGAAACTATAATGATTTTAAGCGATTATTTTTAGGCACATCAGAAACGCTTCGCGCTGCAAAATTCTGAATCCCGATGTTGTAGATGTGGATTTTGACCTTCAAACAGGCATATTATCAGCCTCAAGCGGCGATGATTTTATCGAAGTAGAAAATAAATCCTTAGGCTACCTTATTAAATACAAACTCACCCAATTCAACCATGATACCAAGGGTATTTTTTATTATGAGGGCATCTCGGTATTCCGGGAGCTTAAAGGCGATAAATCGCAAAAGCGAAAATGGGAAAAGCGCAGATTCGAGGTTTTACGGTTAACCCGTACGCCCAATCCCGATTATAAAGAAGGCAGACTGGGAAATAACAATTATAAGTATAAGCAAACCTTATATACCAAGCCGATTTTAACCGCGGGCGACTTTGCAAAGCGTACCGACCAGCCAGGCTTGTTTGCCATTGGCTTTACAGATTGCCTGTATGTAATTTATACCAAAAAACGCGAAGAAACCGATCTGTTTGTTTACCATCCGCTGGAGGTGCCCAATCACCCGGTCACTATTCTATCTTTTGATAAGCCTTATACTTTTTTTGACAGTAATGGCATTATCATAAACCCCCTCAGTATAATCTTTGAGGGCGACTGGGCCAAAAGCCGCATGGCCGAATTACTTCCGGTGGATTATGAGCCCGAGACAAAGTAACTTATTTATACACCTACCTTACAATAATTACAGCAATTCTTAACCAGCTGATTAAATAAATTAAGGATCACCTACCTATGCAACCACTATAGTTACATTTAATGAACCATATGCTTTTTTTGGGGCTGATGGATTAATCACAAATCCGGAAAGTGTTACTTTTGAAGGAGAGTGGGCAGTAAGCGGGCTGGCAAATCTGCTACCTACAGCCTGAAAATAAACCATAAAATAAAAAACCCCATCTGCCTAAGCAAACGGGGTTGTATTTTCAATAAGTAAGCAATTATTTCTGCTCTTCTTTTGTCGGAGTTTTGCTTTCACCTTTTTCGTCGGTGATCTTGATCTCGTTTGTTTCCTTATCAAAATCAACCTTCATGATATCACCTTCGCTTAGTTCACCTTTAAGGATCTCTTCGGCAATTGGATCTTCCAAATATTTCTGGATAGCACGTTTTAACGGGCGTGCACCAAATTGCGAATCATAACCTTTTTCGGCAATAAACTCTTTGGCGGCTTCGGTAAGCTCAATTTTGTATCCTAAAGCATTAACGCGACTAAACAGGTAGGCCAGTTCAATATCGATGATCTTGAAGATCTCTTCTTTACCTAACGAGTTAAACACAATAACATCATCAATACGGTTCAGGAACTCAGGAGCAAAAGCACGTTTCAAAGCGTTTTCAATAACACCTCTTGAATGTGTATCGGCTTGTAAAGTTTTTGCATTGGTACTGAAACCTACGCCCTGGCCAAAATCTTTCAGCTGGCGGGCGCCAATATTTGATGTCATGATGATAATAGTGTTCCTGAAATCAACCTTGCGGCCTAATGAATCAGTTAACTGGCCTTCATCCAATACCTGCAACAATATGTTAAATACATCTGGGTGAGCTTTTTCAATCTCATCCAATAATATTACGGCATATGGTTTACGGCGTACTTTTTCGGTCAATTGTCCGCCTTCTTCATAACCTACATAACCCGGAGGCGCTCCAACTAAACGGGATACCGCGAATTTCTCCATGTACTCGCTCATATCAATTTGTATCAGCGCGTCTTCGGTATCAAACATAAAACGGGCAAGCTCTTTTGCAAGCTCGGTTTTACCAACACCTGTAGGGCCTAAGAAAATAAATGAACCAATTGGTTTTTTAGGATCTTTTAAGCCGGCACGTGTACGTTGTATAGCACGGGTTAATTTTTTGATAGCTTCATCCTGGCCAATAATCTTGCTGGCAACAGTATCGCTCATGTGCAATAGCTTTTGGCTATCTGCCTGGCCAACCCTTTGTACAGGGATGCCTGTCATCATTGATACTACTTCGGCAACATTATCTTCGGTTACGGTATAACGCTTTGATTTTGTTTCGGCTTCCCAAACAGCCTTGGCCTGATCAAGCTCTGCAATCAAATTCTTTTCAGTATCGCGCAGTTGTGCAGCTTCTTCGTATTTCTGGCTGCGTACAACCTTGTTTTTCTCAATCTTAATCTGCTCTATCTTTTGCTCAATATCCAGTATATTTTGTGGTACATGAATATTGGTTAAGTGCACGCGTGAACCCGATTCGTCCAAAGCATCGATAGCCTTATCCGGTAAAAACCTATCGGTAATGTAACGGGTAGTTAAGTTAACGCAGGCATTAATAGCTTCGGGAGTATAGGTTACACCATGGTGCTCTTCGTATTTTTCTTTGATCCTGTTCAGGATCTCGATAGTTTCAACAGGAGTAGCCGGCTCAACCATTACCTTTTGGAAACGGCGATCCAAAGCTCCATCTTTCTCGATATACTGACGATACTCATCTAATGTAGTTGCGCCAATGCATTGTATCTCGCCCCTTGCCAAAGCAGGTTTAAACATATTTGATGCATCAAGCGAGCCTGAAGCACCGCCCGCACCTACAATAGTATGAATCTCATCAATAAACAAAATTACATCAGGTGATTTTTCCAGTTCGTTCATCACCGCTTTCATACGTTCTTCAAACTGACCGCGGTATTTTGTGCCTGCAACCAGTGAAGCCAGGTCAAGCGTTACCACGCGTTTGTTGAACAATACACGCGATACTTTACGCTGAACAATGCGCAAGGCCAATCCCTCGGCAATAGCCGATTTACCAACACCTGGCTCACCTATTAATATAGGGTTGTTCTTTTTACGGCGCGACAGGATCTGTGATACCCTTTCGATCTCTTTTTCACGACCAACAATAGGGTCAAGTTTACCATCTTCGGCGGCGCGGGTTAAATCGCGGCCAAAGTTGTCCAATACCGGTGTTTTTGATTTAATGTCTGATACCTTTTTAGGCTGGCTAAATGATTCTTCTTCTTTAAAGTCATCATCACCGCCGGTTGGTGATCCGGGCATTTCGTCAGTTACATCGTTTTTATGTGATTCTACCTCACCTTTAAACACCTCGTAGTTTACGTTAAACTGCACCAATATCTGCGATGCGATATTATCCTCATCGCGCAAAATAGATAGCAGCAGGTGCTCGGTTCCAATTACATCACTTTTAAATATTTTGGCTTCCAGATAAGTTATTTTTAATACCTTCTCGGCCTGCTTGGTTAGTGGGATACTGCCAATATGTACATTTGTTCCAATGGTACCTTTAACAGCATCTTCAACAGCGCGGCGAAGTTTCGTAGTATCAACATTCAAACCTTTCAGCAATTTAATTGCTACGCCGTCTCCATCCCGGATAAGGCCCAGTAAAAGATGCTCCGTTCCTATATAGTCGTGCCCAAGGCGCAATGCCTCTTCTCTGCTATATTGAATAACATCTTTAACCCTCGGCGAAAATTTAGCTTCCATATATACCTTTCATTATTATGAACGTCCTAATCTATAAATTTTTTACAAACACGACGTATGACTTAACATTTATCAACAATATTGCCAACATTTAACACTTTGCAGAAACAGACATTCATATGATACGCAAGCTATTAAAGTTTGGGGTTAATTGATAATTTTTATCAAAAAATTCAACAATCACCAAATTCTTTTACAATATACAAACGAAACATACCATTTTGATACAAAAATTTCAAAATAGTTTAAACATTGTGTTAATTAATTATAAATCATATGCTAAAACAGGCATTTCGTCATACCGTATGTCATTTAGGCATTAACATTATCTTTATTCAATGTTTACATATATATACGCAAAATCAAACCAAACAGTTGCCACTTTGCTATGTTAAACGCAATTAAATACTTACAAGTATGTATAAATCATCAAGTATTTAAAATAGCAGTAAATATTTTTTCTGTCACTTGTTTTTTTAGGTAATCAATCAATTTTGGCTCATATTTGAATTCTTTTTTTAATCAATTATAATGGCAGACGAAAAGATCATTTTTTCAATGGCAGGGGTTAGCAAAGTTTATCCCCCGCAAAAAACAGTTTTAAAAAACATTTATCTCTCGTTTTTCTATGGTGCCAAAATTGGCGTTATCGGTTTAAACGGCTCGGGTAAATCATCTTTATTAAAAATTATAGCAGGAATTGATAAGACCAATATAGGCGAGGTTGTTTTTTCGCCGGGTTATACCGTAGGCTACCTAAGCCAGGAACCCGAGCTTGATGCTAACAAAACCGTGCGTGAAATTGTGGAAGAAGGCGTTGCCGAAACCACGGCCTTATTAAAGGAATACGAGGAGATTAACGAGAAATTTGGCCTGGAAGAATACTACAGCGATGCCGACAAAATGGATAAGCTGATGAATCGCCAGGGCGAATTGCAGGATCAGATTGATGCTGTAAACGCCTGGGAACTGGATACCAAACTGGAGCGCGCTATGGATGCCCTGCGCTGCCCCGAGCCTGATACCAAAATTTCGGTACTATCTGGAGGCGAACGCCGCCGGGTGGCCTTATGCCGCTTATTATTAAAGGAACCGGATGTTTTGCTGCTTGATGAACCAACCAACCACCTGGATGCCGAATCTATTGATTGGCTGGAGCAACATTTACAACAATATAAAGGTACCGTTATTGCCGTAACGCACGACAGATACTTTTTGGATAACGTAGCCGGATGGATCCTGGAGCTTGACCGTGGAGAAGGAATCCCATGGAAGGGAAATTATTCCTCATGGCTGGATCAAAAAGCCAAACGTCTGGCCCAGGAAGATAAGAGCGAAAGCAAACGCCAGAAGACCCTGGAACGCGAGCTGGAATGGGTACGCATGGGACCAAAAGGCCGTCATGCCAAATCAAAAGCGCGTTTAGGTAATTACGAGAAACTGGCATCCGAAGAAACCAAGGAACGCGAAGATAAGCTGGAGCTGTTTATCCCGCCAGGCCCACGTTTAGGTAACATCGTAATTGAGGCCAATGGTGTAAGCAAGTCATATGGCGACAAATTATTGTTTGACAACCTGAGCTTCTCGTTGCCTCCTGCGGGTATAGTAGGCATTATAGGTCCCAACGGTGCAGGTAAAACCACCCTGTTCCGTTTAATTACCGGGCAGGACCAGCCGGATGCGGGCACCTTTCGCGTAGGTCCAACTGTAGCCTTAGGTTATGTTGACCAGATGCATGATGACCTTGACCCCAACAAATCTGTTTGGGAAAACGTTACCGGCGGACTCGAAACCATCATGGTAGGCAACAAGCCGCTTAACTCACGGGCCTACGTTTCCAAATTCAACTTTAACGGCGCCGATCAGCAGAAAAAGGTAGGTGTATTATCGGGCGGTGAGCGTAACCGCGTGCACCTATCCATCACCCTAAAAAAAGGATCGAACGTGTTGTTGCTGGATGAACCCACCAATGATATTGATGTAAACACCTTACGTGCTTTGGAAGAGGCCCTTGAAAACTTTGGCGGCTGCGCAGTAGTGATCAGTCACGACCGCTGGTTCCTGGATAGGATTTGTACCCACATACTGGCCTTTGAAGGCAACTCGCAGGTTTACTTTTTTGAAGGAAACTATTCTGA
Source organism: Mucilaginibacter sp. P5_A4 (assembly GCF_056400605.1). Lineage (NCBI taxonomy): Bacteria > Pseudomonadati > Bacteroidota > Sphingobacteriia > Sphingobacteriales > Sphingobacteriaceae > Mucilaginibacter > Mucilaginibacter sp. P5_A4. The sequence goes on from NZ_JBFUKX010000031.1 coordinate 19,252, forward strand.
TTACGAAGAGAACAAGAAAAAACGTTTAGGTGATATTGCACCTAAGAGGATTAAGTATAAGAAGTTGACGGTGTAGCAGCTCCTCTAAATCTCCCCCTGAAGGGGGAGACTTTTGAATTGCATTATTTCCAGACTTACGAAGTTTTAAAAACTTCGTAAGTCTTTAGCCTAAGCCAGAATCCTTTACGCATCAATGAGTCAATTAACCTTTTTCATAACCCGTGATGAAACGATAAGCATATTAAATACCCTTATCGACACAGGTGAAATTAACATCTTTATCGGAGGATCTTTTGAACAAGAAAAACCCGAACCTATTATCAAGCTTACCACGTTAATTGATTCTGACTGCTTTACGCTGTGGCTAAAAAATGATTTTAAGGAAGCTAAAGGAATAAAAATGACTCAGGGCCATAATAAAAACCGCTTTGTATTTGACTATTATAGAGATCCTATTATAGAATTCACAGATTGCAAAAGAACACCATCATTGATCTCCCCTGGTCGTATTTTTTATAAGGCTGGCTGGATAGAACACGACGCACTAAGGGAAAAACATAAAAACTGGGGTAAAAATGTATCCCGGCTAATTGATAAAAGACTTAATAAACTGAACAGCATCTGGAGAATTTCTGATGGGGTGAAAGATTGGGTGGAAAAGGGTGGCAATTTGGAATTAGGGTCGGGTGGTATGATTATTAATAAAGATAATCTATCAATTCTACAAGTACGACTATAGTTAGCTTAGCAAAAGGAATGGCTTACCTTAAGTCATCCTCACCTTCATCCATCAGTTTTTTACCCTAACTATCAATTCCTTAACACAACTCAACAAAAAATTCCTTAACTTGCCATTTTCTAATTATAATACTTAAGGCCATGACAGAGACGCTGGACATCAAGATCACCAAAACCAATCATTCCCGTTTAGCAGAAACGGATTTTGACAACTTACCATTCGGAAAAACATTTTCTGACCATATGTTTATGGCGGATTATGCTGATGGTGAATGGAAAAACCTACAGGTCGTTCCCTATGGCGAGATTGGACTTAGCCCGGCAATTTCTGCTTTACATTACGGCCAGGCATTTTTTGAAGGTTTAAAAGCTTATAAACATGCCGATGGAAAAGTAACTATTTTCCGTCCCGACAAAAACGCAATCCGCTTTAACAAATCGGCAGAAAGGCTTTGTATGCCATCCCTGCCCGAAGAAATATTTTTACAAAGTATGGCGGCCGTGGTTGATATTGACCGCGAATGGGTACCATCAAAAGCTAACCATGCTTTATACATCCGCCCGTTTATGTTTGCCACAGATCCTTACCTGGGTGTAACCCCATCAGCAACCTATAAATATATGGTGCTCACAGGCCCTGTAGGACCATATTTTTCAAAAACACTGCGAGTAAAAATTGAAACATACTATACCCGTGCTGCCGAAGGTGGTATGGGCTATGCCAAAGCAGCCGGCAACTATGGTGGCTCGATGCTGCCTGGCCGTAAAGCAACCGAAGAGGGCTTTGATCAATTGATATGGACAGATGCTAAAGAGCATAAATATATTGAAGAAATGGGTGCCGCCAATGCCATGTTTATGCTTGATGGCAAACTGATTACCGCCGAAGCTAAAGATACCATATTGGATGGCGTTACCCGTAATACAGTTATTACCTTAGCCAAGGAGTGGGGTATTGCTGTTGAGGAGCGCAAGGTTTCTGTGGCAGAAATTATTGAAGGCGCTAAAAACGGCAAACTTACCGATGCATTTGGTGCAGGTACTGCCGCAACCATAGCTTCGGTAGGCTCAATAAGTGTTGATGGCGAAGAGTACTTTTTAAGCGACCCAAAAACGCGTGAATTTTCGCAAAAAGTATTGGCAACCCTTGATGCCGTAAAATATGGCCGTGAACCAGATACCCATGGATGGAATTACCTGGTAGGTTAATTTTAAATAACCAGGTCCTGAATCTTGAGTTCTTTAAGATTCAGGACCTGAATATATCCCGGTGACTTTATAATTTATAATTAACAAACCTTCAGACTTCTCAATCTACCGATACAGTCAATCCCTCCTGTTGCAGAATTTTGCGGTAGATCTCCATCTCTGTAAACGAGCCTTCCAATACGGCGCATTTCCCTTCGTTATGTACTTTCCAGGCTATTTTTTCGGCTTGAGGCTCGGAGTAATCAAGATACTTCATCATACAGTAGATCACGTGATCAAACGTGTTAAAATCATCATTCCACAATATAAGGCGACGAACTTCTTTAAGGCCCGTCAGTAATTCTTCGAGGGTAAATGTTTCTTCCTGTGTTTCAGTTGGCATACGTAACCGCAAAATTACTCAAAAACAATAATAAAAGTGTTAAAATCATGTTCAATTGACTTAAAATCCTGCTACAATAGTGCGGATAGACAACCCAACACCATAACACATGAAAAAAATCGCCGCTAGTATTGTTCCGTTAGCCGCCCTATTATTTACAGTTAGTACAGTTAAAGCCCAGGCTGCAAAAAACAATCAAAACACATTGCAACCTCCGCCCAATAACATAATTATTGATGGCAACCTGAAAGACTGGGGCGATAGTCTTCGGTATTTTAACGAGGAGAAAAAAATAAATTATGCTTTGGCCAATGACAAAACCACACTTTACGCGGCCATTCGCATTACCGACAAAATGGACCAGATGCGCACGCTTAATGCGGGCATTACCCTAAGCATTGATCCCAAAGGCAAAAAGAAGGAAAGCTTTTCGCTTACCTTCCCGTTGGCAGAGCCGGGCACCAAACCTGATTTTGGAAAACGCCCCGACGATAATAGCGAAGTTACCCAACAAGACCGTGACGAATTGGCCCGGGAACGGATAACTAAACTGCGCGATATTAAGGTGGTTGGTTTTATAGATATTGAGGGCGATATGATCACCACATCAAACACTTACGGCATTAAGGCAGCTATAGATTACGATGCCGACGGAAACTTGGTTTATGAAATGGCCATCCCACTGCAGTTTTTTCATGCTGACGATATTACCAAAACCGAGTGGGCATTCAATTTTAAAATAAATGGCATACAACGGCCAAAAGGCGAAGGCATGGAAGGTGGTGAACATCCGGGTGGTAGCATGGGCGGCAGTGGCCGTGGAGGACGTGGCGGCGCTATGGGCGGCGGCGGTCGTGGCAGCAGGGGCGGACGCGGTGGAGGTATGAGTAGAGCTGGTTCAGAAGGCAGTCCGACGGAAATGACTAAATTGACTGATTTTTGGGAGAAGTTTTATCTTCACCAAAACTAATTACCAATAAAAAGGGATTACATTAAATAGCCATACAATAATACTATTTACAATAATCCCTTTTTTACTCCAAATACTACTCTACCTTATACCTATACACTTGCCTGCCGAGGTTACCACTCCCATCGATACCTTCAACCACTACACGGTATGTACCTTTGGTGTCTGCATTGAAATAGCTAAATGAGGTATTGCCCTGTCCGTCTGTGATCAGATCGGGATTCCAAAATATGGTAGTACGCAAATCCGGCACTGAAGAATTAATGTTAGCGCTGTCATATTTAGGCGAATAAAAATTACGGGCCTTATAATACCCCTTATAAGGATAAGTAATAACTCCTGTTGGCGATTCGCTGGTTACAAACCCCTGCGTACCCCTGTTTGTAGTAATAACTAAAGCACCACCAGCCATACTTGAGCCATAGAGACTGATGTAGGCAGCGCTGGTCAATACTTCGATGCTGTAAACATCGGCCCCGTTTAGTCCCTTTAAAGCGTCGCCGGCCAACACAACGCCATTTACTATTACGGACATTCCTTTCCTGCTCCTGCTATTAAGCGGGTTACCGCTACCGTCAAATATAACCCCGAATAATTTACCTCTTAAACAATCAGTTAAACTTATACAGCCATTCAGTTTATCGCCCATTAGCACCTGGTCTGCGCTGCCCGCCCCATTTAAATTTGATGAAAAAGCCAGGTTGGGCTTCTTATTAAGTTTGCTGGATTTAATTTTTACTTCCTGCAAAACGGTGGTATCTGTACCTGCAGCCCTTTTGGTGGTAACTACAATTGTAGGGATTTTTACAAGTGGTTTATCATATACTAACACCACGCTTTCTATCTCCTGGGCCGAATAACTGTTCAAGACATCTTTGGTTCTACGAATTCCATCAATAACAACGGGGCCCAAACCCTCATCCGGATTGTCTTTATTTGATAAACTTTTATGCCCGGATTTAAGAGGATCATCATGTGTAACCGGTGCAACCCAAAATATCCCATCCTGTAACGAAGTAAACTGCGGGCTCCTTAATTTTTTCATATCGATTACCTGTTGTTCGGCGGTACCGTATTTATTGGTTTTATCCGGAGCTATTGTTTTTTTACCTTTTACTACGACTTCGCCAAGCACGTTGTTTTTTGTTAATGAATCTGCCTTTTGTTGCTTGGTGTAGGCATAATAATTTTCCTGCAATATTGCCTTTTGGTCCGCCGATAAATTAGGATCGTCCAAACCACTTCTAATCGGTTCAAGCTTATTTACCTTTGGATTATCTGGTTGCTTTATAAATATGGATACGTTTTTACCATCGTTTTGCTTACGGCCCTGTACCACAACCTTAGCAGTGTCTGTGAGCTCCAGGTTTTTAAATATAAAATTGCCGTTAATATCCGCGATGGTATCTTTAAAAACATTCTCTCTGCTCGAGAATAGGTTTACCTTGCCATACGGCAGAGCTTTACCACCAGGAGTTTTCAACGATCCTTTTAGTTCAAGGCTTTTTTCGGCAGGATATTCAATAACGACAGGCTTTCCATTGAAAACCTTTTTCCATTCATACCTGCGGTAACCTTGCGTTAGCATTAGCACATCCAGATCTGATACTGTTTTATCTGTTATGTTATTAAAATAATAATTGGGCAGCTCAATGTTACCTTTCAAATCGGATGTTAATAGCAAATTGTTTAAAATAGTACCTTCGGCATTTTCATCCCCCCCTGCCCTGCTTTCATTGATCACTGCAACCGAGAAACTTCCAGATACACCTGCTCCGCCATCCTTCGCGGCATTCATTTTAAAAGTCACCTTCTGTCTGGTAGTAAATTTTTTATCGGTTGTAGCTATATTTAATTTAAGGGTATCATTAGTGCGGATAAAAGCTATCCGTTCATTAAGCGGTTCGGCATTTTGTGCCAACAGTGTAAATTGAACAATGCCAGATGGAAACCGATCTTTTTCAACGTTAATAATATAAACCAGCTCATCAAGCTTAAATGATGCCGTATAATAAACCTTCCCTGCAGATTGCGCTACTAGGTAGTAGGTTGAATGCAACTTTGCATCAAAAGTGCCTTTAGCAGCGTTTATTTTTACACTAACGCTATCCTGACTCCTGTTATTTATGGTGAGTACAAAGCCTTCATTGCTTGCTTTTGGCAAATCAACCGTAAAAGAAGTTGCATCAGCGTTAGTTACTTTAGCCTTATAGGTTTTAGTAGCTTGCGGGGTAAAGGCAAACACGCCCATACCCAGATGCGCGGTGCTAAAAACCGCGACTTCGGCACCATCATTATCAATAATTGAACCTTCAACATCTTTGCCTAAACCGTTTGGCGCTATCACTTTAACTGCAACCTTTGAACGCAAACCGTTTATCAGCTCGCCACTTTCCGGAAAAAATTGAATATCCAGATTTTTCGCGATGTCCTGGGTCGAAGATGGTGCTCCAAACGGAGCAGCACCAATGCTGATCCGTTGCTCATAAAACCCATGAGTACCATAATTACGCATCCAGTTTGTGTAAGCCCTTAGGCGATAAGCGCCGGCTTTAAAAGCACGGGCAATGGCAATATCACCAGATGCAAGCCCGTCATCAACCGGCAAATTGATATGGCGAATAATAGAGTCTTTTTCATTAATAAGATCAACCCGCAGCACATTACTCAACGGTGATAACTCATGCAACGGCCCGGAAACGGTGTAAGCTTTAAACCAAATAGTATCGCCAGGTAAATAGTTTTGTTTATCAAGCTGCAGATAAGTTTTCTCTGCAACCTGTTTTTGGGCAAAATCTTCCATTTTTGCCACCACATTAATTAGCATAGAGTCGGCCTTGACGACTACAGCTTTATTATCATTTTTATTTAGACCACTTCCTGGAGTAACGGATTGACAAAAACAAGCAACGGAAAAAAACAATAAAAATAAAAAGGCAAAGGCTTTAAACATAAACAAGTATTAGGTTATTAATAAATTCAAAAAGTTTAAAATAGACACAATAATTGATACATTATATGTAAATATTAAATCAATTATTTACTCAACCTTATAAGTATATACCTGGCGACCCAGGTTACCATCAACATCTATCCCTTCAATTAAAACCCTATAGGTTCCTTTACCATCAGCATTAAAGAATGATAGTGTAGCATTGCCATCGTTATCAGTTACGATATTTGATTTCCAGTATATGGTTGAACGCAGATCCTGCATCTGTATATTTGTTTTAGGGTCATCGTACTGTGGCGAATAAAATTCCCGTGCTCTATAATACCCTTTTGGCGCGTAAGTAACCACACCCGGCGCATACCTATTGTAGTTACTACCATCCCCTCCGCGCCTGGTGGTAATTACCAATACCCCACCATTTCCCCTGAAACCGTAGATGACAGTATTACCAATTGTGCGTAAAACTTCAACACTCGCTACATCGTTTGTATTTAAATTATTTAAATAATCGCCCTCTACCGGTATGCCGTCAACCATTACGGTCATTGGCTGATTTTGGTTGCGGGTTGAATAAGGCACCCCGTTTCTAAAGATTACGCCAAATATTTTCATTTGCAAAGCGCTGGTAAAATTCCCGCCAAAATTTTGCAGGTCTTTATAGGTAATTACCTGATCGGCATTACCGGGGCCATTTAAATTACTGGAGTTTTTTAACAGTTCTTTTTTATCTTTCACATCCCGTACAACCACCTCTTTTAACAGGATGGTATGGTTGCCAATGCCGTATTTAATATCCTCGCTATACCTGTTTTTACTGTTTTTTAGATATGCCGAAAGCCCATCACTTATATTCACCTGTATATCAGCAGCATTTTTATTTTTCCCGGGGGCTTGCGGGGCAATTTTATCCAATTCAATCTCGATATTTTTACGATCCTTGGCCGTACGGGCCTGTATAACAAACCTGATGCTATCCCTGAAAACGAGGTTTTTAAAAACAAAATTGCCTTTGGCATCAGCTACTGTATCTATTATAAAAACACCGCCCGATGTGGTGAACAATGTGATTTTACCACCGGCAACAGGCTTGCCGCCTAAGGTTTTTAAATGCCCGGATACCTGTAACGTTTTTTCGGGCTGAAAAACTATAGGTTCAAAGACATCATTCAACAGCTTTTTCCATTCAAAACGGCGATACCCCTGGGTTAACATCAGCACATCCAGATCGGCCCGGGTTGTTGCATTTACATTATGAAAATAATAACCCGGCTTTTCGATATAACCTTTCAAATCGGATGTAAGTAATATGTTCGAGAAAATACTTTCCTCTGCGGTTTCATCCACAGCAACCTTCGACAGATCAATAACCGATGCCGAAAAACTGGCGCTTGCAGGATTACCCTGGTTATTTTTAGCGTTAAGACTGATGTCTACCTTTTCGCGGGGAGCATATGTTTGCTTACCAGATGATACCGACAATTTAAGCTCATCATTATTCTTCACAAATACCAGGCGCTCATTTAAAGGTTCCCCTTTTTTAGAAAATAAGGTAAACTGTACAATACCCGACGGAAACTTACTTTTAGGCACAACGGTACTAAAGGTTTCACCGCCATCGGCACTATTAGCTGCATAAAATATTTCGCCACCGCTTTGCGCGACCAGCATAAGGCTGCCGGTTGGGGCTGCACTGGTCAGCAGATCTTTACCCGGTAGTATTTTTACAGCAATATTATTGTCACCCGAATTATCAACACCCAAAACGTAGCCATTATCTATTGCCCGGGGTAAATCAAATACCCCTTCGGAACCATCGGCATAGGTAACACGGGCTTTATAGGTTTTGCCGCTAAACGGAATCAACTTAAAAACTCCCATACCCAAATGTGTACTGTTAAATGCAGCAACCTGCTGGTTTTGATCGTCAACTACAGTCCCCTTTACATCTACACCTAAGCCATCGGCACCTACGGCCTTAAAAGCAACTTTTGAGTTTATGCCGTTAACCAGGTTACCACTTTCGGGAAAAAACTGAATATCAACTTTATTTGATACCGCTTTTACCGCCACTACTTTCTCAACCGCTTTTTTATCAAGTTTAATAACGGTTATAACATGCCCGGTGGCAGTCGTATTTCCTGTTGTATTGATAAAAGCAGCATCAAGATTACCTTTATCGTCGGTAATGCCTTTGCTTTTATAAACAATTTTCCCGTTTAACTCTACCCGATAAGTTACCTCTTTAGCTTTATAAGGTTCGCCGTTTATATCGGCATAATTAATAAGTGCGTTTACTTTCTGCTTGCCATTTTGAACGCTGTAAGTAAATGCGGTTTTTGTAAAAACGGTATTATTAATGCTATTAACAATGGTGAAGGTTTTATCAAAAAAATAGACTTCGCTTTCATTACGCATCCAATTAGTATAGGCTCGTACCCGGTAAGTACCTTCTTTCATCGAGTCGGCAAGGGCAAAGTCACCGCTGGCTAACCCGCTTAATAATGGCAGCTTAATACTGCGTTTTACCGAATCGTTTTCGTCTATCAGATCAACATTCAGTATTTCACTAAGGGCCGATAGCTGGTGCTTGCCACCAATGGTTACGTAGGCTTTAAACCAAATATCGTCGCCTATGGCGTAGCTGGGTTTATCAAACTGCAGGTAAACTTTTTCCTGCGGATGATTGTCCCGCCATTTATAAAGCTGATCCACCAGTTTTTGCAGCAGATCATCGCCCGGGCCGACAAAGCCCATAATAGCCGTAATAACAACAGCCATTAATAAACCGATAGATAATTGTTTGTTTTTCATTTAGGTAAATAAGATTCAATCTACAGAAAATATTATAATATTTTATAACAAGTGTGTTACGGGTATAGTGCCGGAAATTTTGAGTATTGAAAACTTACAGAAGTATAAGGTTTGTTTAGAAGGATAAGGTTTTTTTTCATAATAGGTTAGGCACTAAGTTACGCGTTCGACTGTAAACTTATGCAAAGGTTTAATGGAACGAAAAATTTAATTTCCAGCAATCAAAAAACTCAAACGCAAAACTTATGACCTGCTTAAAATTTATTCTTCCACATCATGCTTTCAACCGGGCGGGTGGTAGGGTTGTTGTATTTGGCGTTACTTTTGGTATTATACAGGGTTTCAATATCGCCTTCAACAACAAAATAAATCAGCTGACCGATGGGCATGCCAGCGTAAATACGTACAGGTTGCGCACATGAAATTTCCAATGTCCAGGTATTGCAAAAGCCAACGTCGCCTTTACCGGCTGTGGCATGTATATCAATGCCCAGGCGACCGGTGCTCGATTTACCTTCCAAAAAAGGCACATGCTTATAGGTTTCGGTATACTCTACTGTTACGCCCAGATAAAGAGTATTGGGCTGCAAAACAAAACCTTCTTTTGGTATTTCAAAACTATCTATCTCGTTATGCTTTTTAGCATCAAGCACCCTATCGCGATAGGTGGCCAAATGTTTACCCAAATGCACATCATATGAGTTGGTGCCAAGGCATTCGCGCTGAAAGGGTTCAATAATAATGGTTCCTTTTTCTATTTCTTCGAGAATGCGCTTATCAGATAATATCATAGCCTGCTTTTGGAAGGGCCTAAATTATAAAAATTTAAATAAAGGCGATGGCTATTATTAAACATTGTAAAAATCAGCAGAAGCATAAAAAAACAGCAAACATCACATTAAAAATCAATAACTTATGATTATGATACAGCAATTATTATAATTAAAATTATTTCACATAAGTTTGCATCCAATTTTGCAATTTTACTTTTATGGCAATAGCATACAGGCAGCGCATTGATGATGATACTGAGTTTGCACTCTGGAAAATTGAGGAGGAAGCTAATGACCTGTATATGCAGTTACAACTGGATGAGAACGAAAAAGCCTATGTTGAAAAACTGGGCAAAAGCAAACGTCACCTGCACTGGCTGGGCACACGTGTATTATTACGCAAAATGCTGCGTACTGATGAATATATTGACTGTAAGATCGATTCGCACGGTAAACCTTACCTGGTAAACCTCCCCTATCATATCTCACTAAGCCACTCCTTTGATTATGCCGCAGTAATGATCAGCAAAACGCATAAGGTAGGTATAGATATAGAACAAATACAACAAAAAGTAGAGCGTATTGCCGGTAAATTTATGCAGCCCAAAGAACTTGCTTTTATCAGTGATAATAAAAAAATTGAGCAGTTGTATGTTTGCTGGTGCGCCAAGGAAGCCATTTATAAATGCAACGGGCAAAAAGAAGTTTCCTTTGCCAATAATATTTTTTTAGCACCTTTCAACTTTGAACATCACGGAGTGTTGAATGCTAATTTGCATAAAAAAGACCTTAATATTGATTATACAGTGGGCTACCTGCAATATGAGAATTATATGATTGGTTATGTAAAAGGGGATATGTGATGAAAACTAAGAAAGTTTTTTTCCAGGATTGGGGATTGATAGATTACCAGCAAGCCTGGGACAGGCAGGAGGACCTGTTCTCGACCACGGTGAAAACCAAACTTGATAACCGTAACAACGAGATTGCTTATACCCAAGCAGCCAAAAGCCTGGTTCCTGCAGATGCTTATGAACCCTTTGCTGCCGCGGAAACCTTTAACTACCTTGTATTTTGCGAACACCCGCATGTGTACACTTTAGGTAAAAGTGGTAAAGCCGAGCATTTATTGTTAGATGAAGAGGGTCTAAAAAAAAAACAGGCCGTTTACTATACCATTAACCGTGGGGGTGATATTACCTATCATGGGCCCGGGCAAATTGTATCGTACCCAATATTGGATCTTGATAATTTTTTTACCGATATTCACCTGTATCTGCGTACGCTGGAAGAAGCGGTGATACTTACCCTTGCCGATTATGGTTTGCAGGCTGGACGTTACCCCGGCTACACAGGCGTTTGGTTTGATGCCGATAACGAAAACGCACGTAAAATTTGTGCTATGGGTGTGCGCTGCAGCCGCTGGGTAACCATGCACGGACTGGCATTTAATGTAAATACCAATCTTGATTACTTTAAAAACATAGTACCCTGTGGTATTGACGATAAGGCTGTAACCTCCATGCAGCAGGAGCTTGGCCACCCGGTTGATATTAATGAGGTTAAAAAAATCTTAAAGCATCATATTTCCGTATTGTTTGATATGGAGATGATGTAATGAAAGCACTATTTTTAATTTTATTTTCGATAGGTACGCTATCCGCGTGCGTTAAAAAGACTGATTCAATGCCGAATAATACCAATAATCCTACTCCACCAGCAGTTGTGCCCCCGGTCACTGTAACCGATACTTTAAGCTACCTTGCCCTGGGCGATTCATATACCATTGGGCAATCGGTTACGGCACACGAGTCGTTCCCTTACCAGCTCGCTGCTCAATTATCAAGGCTTAAGATCTCCGAACCCTATATTATTGCCCGCACCGGTTGGATAACTGACCAACTGATAGCGGCGATAGATGCCAGCTCGATAAAAGCAAAAACCTACGATTTTGTAACCCTGCTTATTGGCGTTAACGATCAGTACGGAGGTTATGGCCAGGCTAATTACCGTGCTAAATTTGTGCAGGTTTTAAATACAGCCATTAAGTTTGCAAAGAGTAATAAAAAACATGTGTTTGTACTCTCCATTCCCGATTATGGCGTTACACCCTTTGCTCATGGCAATGAAGCCAAAATTGGGCCCGAAATAGAACAGTTTAACGCTATCAACCTGGAAGAAAGCACCAAAGCAGGTGTTAACTATATTGATATTACCCCCATATCCAAACAAGCCGCTTTTGATCTTACCTTGCTGGCCAATGACAGCCTGCATCCATCGGCCAAAATGTATAACCTGTGGGTTCAAAAGCTTGTACCCGAAATATTAATGCAGTTTACAAAGTAAATAAATTTGGAAATCAAAACAGATGCTTTTGAGTTTGATAGCCCTATTTAAGAAACAGGCCGTTTAAAAATCATCCGCACATTTGAAATCTGAAATCTGCACATCTACCCTAACACTCCGGCAAGCTGATAGGTATATTGATAGCCAGTCCCCCGTCGGAAGTTTCCTTATACTTCGAGTTCATATCCAGCGCGGTTTGCCACATGGTTTTAACCACGGCATCCAGGCTTACTTTAGCTTTTTCCGGGTTACTCTGTAAGGCCAGTTGCGATGCAGTGATTGCTTTTATAGCGCCCATTGTATTACGTTCGATGCAGGGGATCTGTACCAGGCCGCCAATGGGGTCGCAGGTGAGGCCAAGGTGATGCTCCATAGCTATTTCGGCAGCCATTAATACCTGTCTCTGAGTACCTCCAAGGCATTCGGTTAGGGCAGCAGCAGCCATGGCTGATGACACGCCTATCTCGGCCTGGCAGCCACCCATGGCGGCTGATATGGTAGCTCCTTTTTTAAAGATGCTGCCTATCTCTGATGCCGTAAGTAAAAACTGAATAACCTGCTCATCGGTATTACCCTCGCAAAAAACAATAAGATATTGCAGTACAGCAGGGATTACACCCGCAGCGCCATTGGTTGGCGCGGTTACCACCCTACCAAAAGAGGCATTTTCCTCATTCACAGCCAGCGCGAAACAACTCACCCAATCCAGTATATTTTTAAAGCTCCCACCCGTTTTCCGGATAGCAGCAACCCATTCCTCATAATTTGAATAAGTATTACTACCTATTAGTTTACTGTTCAATTTAAAAGCGCGCCGGGCAACGTTTAAACCGCCGGGTAACTGACCCGTAGTATGGCAGCCACGGTACATACATTCTTTTAAGGCTTTGTATATATTTAACACGCCATTACGCGTCTCCTGCTCGCTACGCCAGGCCAGCTCGTTCTCCGTCACCACTTCCGAAATCCTGAGGCCGGTTTTCATGCACCAGTGCAGCAGGTCGGCAGCAGTATCAATAGGGAAGGGCAGATCTACCTCCTGTTTGGATTGCGCAGATGCACCCTCCTTTACCACAAAACCCCCGCCTATGGAATAATAGGTTTCTGATATAGCCTTACCATTACTTAAAAACGCCTGGAAGCTTACTGCGTTGGGGTGAAAAGGCAGGCTTTCATTAAACAAAAAAAGCAGGTCATTGGCCACACTAAAACCAATCGGTTTTATCCCTCCCAATATCAATTGATGGGATAGGGTTATATGATCAATTTTGGGTGTAATCTGGTCTACTTCAAAAGTTACYGGATCATCGCCACTAAGGCCCAACAGGAGGGCAATATCAGTACCGTGCCCTCTGCCTGTTTTGGCAAGGGACCCGTAAAGCAGGATCTTTACCTGTTGAACCAAATCCAACACTCCATGCTGTTCAAGCGATTGAACAAATTGCTGGGCGGCACGCCATGGGCCAAGCGTATGCGAACTTGACGGCCCTATGCCTATTTTAAACATATCAAATACAGAAATTTGCTCTCTTTGCATCAGATCAAAATTAAAAATAATAAACCATTGAAGCTTTGTAATAAATATGATAGATTATTTAATTCCTATTTAAAAAATTTATAATTTGGGGTAATTAAAAAATATTATAAACTATTAGCTAAACCTTAAAAAAATGAACGATTACAATTCTCCTTCGGATTTTAGCGCTGCTCAAGCTGCTTTATTTGGTGTAATGCTGATCCCAGCCCTTATATCCTGGGTTATTTCGGTTATTGGAATGTGGAAAGTATTTGAAAAAGCCGGCAAACCAGGCTGGGCAGCAATCATCCCCATCTATAATGCTATTGTAATACTCGAAATTGTTGGTAAGCCCATATGGTGGATCATATTGTTTTTAATACCATGTGTAAATATCATTTTTTTAATATGGACTATGAATTTATTAAGCAAAAGTTTTGGGCAAAGTGAAGGTTTTACTATTGGCCTTATATTATTACCCTTTATATTTTATCCGGTACTTGGCTTCGGAAACTATCAATACATAGGCCCTGCAGGTGCCGGTTTTACTGGTTATAAACCATTTAATCCTTCAACCGATTATAAAGACCCTTTCAACAATCCGCCGCAGGCTTAATGCAGCTAAACTATATTACGTTACAAATATTTTGCAGCCGGTTGGTGCTTATCACCTGGCTGCAAAATCATTTAATACCATGTCCGTTTAAATATTTAACCGGCATTGACTGCCCGGGTTGCGGCTTTCAGCGTTCTATTATTGCGCTTTTGCAGGGCGATTTTCATAAAAGCGTTGGTTTATACCCTCCCGCTATCCCCTTACTTTTATTTTTTGGTTACGGCCTTGCCGATAAGTACTTAAAGTTGGATACGCCAAAGTTTATAATAAAAAAATCATTGTTTATGTTGGTGGGCAGTATAGTGCTGATCAGCTACTGCATTAAAATGTGGGAACTTTATAAGCACTACAATATATCGGCCTGAGCTGCTATGTGACTGTAATCTTTAATAATGGTTTCCAAAAACTGCATATCATTCATACCGGGCGGCAAGGCTATCTGCAAATGATCCATAATACGCCTGGCCATGTTATATACTATCATACTGTTGCGGGTTCGCATGTAGTTATGCAGTACATCAGCAATTAAATTGATGTCATTATCCGTTAACTGACTCACTTCTTTAAAAACCGGCACATATGAATCTTCAGATGGTCTGAATACCAGGTTATCCATTTGAGTGCGCGGATGCGTCCTTACCATAGCAGTACCGGCGGCTATATCGCCTATGCGCTGCCCGTTATCAGTAATTATTGCAGAAACAAGTGCGCCAAGGTAAGCCGTTAACGGAAAATCTACCAGCCTTAATACCCATCGAATTAAATACTGGCCAAATGTTGGCCGGTTACCATCAAGGCTGATCACCTTTATTTTAAGAATGCGCTTGCCTAAACTTTGTCCATTTAAAAAAATCTCGCAAACCAAATCGTAAAAAGCAAAAATCAATACCACAATTATAATGTATATCTTTAAACCTATGCCTTCCAGGCCGTTTATAGCTACAATAATGCCCAGGATATAAAACGCAAAAAAAATAGCATAATCAATTAAAAGCGCCAGAATGCGCTCACCAATACCGGCAATTTCATAATCAATATCAATATTTTGGGTGGTATGAACTGTTATCGTTTGCATCTTAACAAAGATATATTTGTTATTTAAAAATATGATTGCTTATTAAAGTTTTGTGAGTATTTTAAACAAAAAAATAATCGCTTAAAAAAATGCGCGAAGCCCTGTTTATTAAACAAAGTACAAAAAAATGGAAGGAATACGAGGAGAATAAAACAAATGATCCTGATGAACTTGCATCGGCTTTTATTGCTATAACTGATGACCTTGCCTACGCTAAAACCTTCTATCCAAAATCAAAAACAACAAAATACTTAAACGGCCTTGCAGCCGGTTTCCATCAATCTATTTATAAAAATAAAAAAGAAAAAACCAATCGCTTTATCGGTTTCTGGCGATATGAGCTCCCGCTTATATTTTATACTTACCGCAGGCAGCTATTTTACTCGTTTGTTTTTTTTATAATTTTCACGCTGATGGGTGTGCTATCTGCAAAGTACGATTCCAATTTTGTAAAACTGATCATGGGCGATGATTATGTGAACATGACTAACCATAACATAGCTAAAGGCGATCCTTTTGGTGTATATAAGGATGGTTCATCTTTCGCGATGTACCTTATGATAGCGGCCAACAACACAAAAGTGGCTATCATTTTTTTTGCGCTTGGTATATTTTTTTCGGTAGGCACTTTATATGTGTGTTTGCAAAATGGCATTATGCTGGGCTCGTTTCAATATTACTTTTTCAGTAAAGGTTTGGGCTTACAATCTGTACTGGTGATATGGATTCATGGCACATTAGAAATTTCATCATTTATAATTGCGGGCGCAGCGGGACTCATACTGGGAAACAGCTTGCTTTTCCCTAAAACATATACCCGTTTGGTATCGGTAAAAAATGGCGCAAAAACAGGTTTAAAAATAACCATCGGTATAATCCCTGTTATTCTTATTGCCGCCTTTTTTGAAAGTTTTGTAACCCGGCATACCGAAATGCCTGCCTGGTTAAGCATAACCATTTTAGCATCATCGCTGATATTTATAATCTGGTATGTGATATTATATCCTGCATTACTAAATAAAAAACTAACCCCTAACCTAATAAATTAATGAAACAACCTATTGAGTTAAGACGCGTACGCGATTTTGGTGAAATTATAAATGATACCTTCACTTTTTTAAAGGAAAACTTTAAACCCTTATTTAAAACTTTGTTTATTATATGCGGCTTTTTTGTGCTGGCGGGTGCCACTACAACGGCCCTCACGCAACTAAAATTAGTAGGCATATCCACCACAAAATTCAATCCCGATACCTATGATTCAGCTACAACAGCTTATTCATATGTTATGACAGCTGTTGTTAATGCTTTTATACTGGTATTTGCGCAGCTAACCATATACCTGGTTACGCTTTGTTATATTGCTGTTTACCTGGAACGAAAAGATAAGCAACCTACTTTTGCCGAGGTTTGGGGATTTTTTAAATACTACTTCTGGAGGGCCTTGGGCAGTAGTATATTAATAGTATTGCTATTTGTAGTAGGTTTCCTTTTATGTGTTATTCCCGGTATATACCTGATGCCGGCACTTTACCTTATATTTCCTATTATAGTTATGGAAAACACATCCTTCAGGTATGCTTTTAATAAAAGTTTTACGCTTGTTAAAGACAACTGGTGGATGGTTTTTGGTGTTATCATCGTTATGAGTATTATTGTAAGTGTTTTAGGCGCCTGTGTTAACGTACCTTTGAGTATTATAGCGGCGAGCCGCGCATTTTTATCACTCAAAAGCTTTACCGCACCACTCATAATTTTCTTTAGCATTATGCAAAATATTATAATGCTTACCTATACATTACCTGCAATTGCATTAACTATGTGCTATTTCAGCCTTTCGGAACAAAAGGATGGCACTGGTATTTTAAGCCGGATTGACATGTTTGGCAAAAGTGCCGATAACAGCAATGATTTGCCTGCCGAACAATATTGAGTTTATGCAAAAGCGGTTATTATATCCCTTTTTATTGATCCTGATACCGTGTTTCTTTTTATGTGGGGTCTCCGTTACACCGATAAAAAAAACACCTGCAAAGTTGCAAACAGATACTTCGGCCATTGTTGCTAAAAAGTTCAACGCCGATTCACTCAATGCATACAAAAAGGTCAGGGAATTTAATTACAACGGTTTTGTTGTAGAAGCCCCCAGTGCCTGGGACAGATTTTGGGCTTATTTCTGGAATACGCTTTTTGGCAAACTCCATAGCAGCCCATTAGCCGGCGCGTTTATTAAATATACCTTCCTGGCGCTTGCTGTTGGCTTATTGGTGTATGTAAGCTTCAAGCTTGTGGGAATGGATGCTGTTAAGCTATTGATGGGCGAGGCAAACAAAACCCTGCACTATACTGAGTCACTTGAAAATATACATGAAATAAACTTTGATGCCGAAATTGAAAAAGCTATAACCCAGCATAACTACCGGCTGGCTGTACGCCTGCTTTATTTAAAGTGCCTAAAACAGTTAAGCGATGACGAACTTATACGCTGGCAAACCGATAAAACAAATTCTGCTTACATTTATGAATTAAACGACCCCTCATTACGACAGGCTTTTACACTATTAACGCGCCAGTTTGAATATGTTTGGTATGGTGGCTTTACTATTGATAGCCATGCTTTTAAAAACATTAACCAGTTGTTTCAAAACTTTAAAAAACAACTGGCATGAAAGATCTGAAATATTACATCATTGGAGCGACAATATTATTTACCATTTATATAGTTGCCAACTTAAACCGCCCCAAGCCTATAAACTGGGCCGAAACATTTATTAATAAAGACAACTCCCCCTTTGGCACCTATATAATTTACAACCGGGTTAAAGATCTTTTTCCGGGCGCCATAGTTAATCCGCGTCGCGAACCTCTTTATAACGCGCTTACTAATGATAGCTTAAAGCAATCTTCATACATCATAATATGCCCCGCTATAGAAGTAACCAAAACCGAGTATGAACAATTGGTAAAATATATTGGTAAGGGCAATGATGTTTTTATTGCAGCTTTTAACTTTGGCACTTTGCTGCAAAAAAAACTGCATATTGAAACGAGGGCCGATTTTAGTTTTCAGGAAGGAAAAACGACTTTAAGGTTCTTAAACCCGGTGTTAGACACTGCAAAAACATATCTGGTTGATAAGGGCTCGGGTAGCTTTTATTTCAATCGTATTGACACACTAAAGGCAACCGTATTGGGTCGGAATGATAACCGTAAAGCCAATTTTATAAAATACCGCTTTGGTAAAGGTAATTTATACCTCCTGCCAAATCCTAAAATGCTAAGCAATTATAGCCTGCTTACACCACAGGGTGCTACCTATGCCGCCACAACGTTATCCTACCTTAAAAACACCAAACAGGTTTTATGGGATGAGTATTACACCCAGGGATCGGGCGATGCTCAATCACCCATGCGTGTATTTTTATCAAACCCGGCTTTAAGTTGGGCCTATTATATATCGCTTTTCGGCTTGTTAATTTTTGTATTTTATGAGATAAAACGCAGGCAGCGTATTATCCCGGTAATTGAACCGCTGCAAAACTCCACTATTGATTTTGTTACTGTAGTTGGCCAGGTTTATTACGAAAAACGAAACAACAGTAATATCGCGCATAAAAAAACAATTTATTTTTTAGAGTACCTACGCGATCAGTATAAATTGAAAACCAGCAAGCTGGACGAGGAATTTACTGAAATAATGGTAAAAAAAACCGGCATTGAGCCCTTACTGGCAGGCAATATTGTGAACGCTATAAATTTTATAAATACCCGCGGACACATCACCGATCAGGAACTGATACAACTTAACCATCTTATTGAACAATTTTATACGCAATCCAGGTATTATGGAAAATGACATTTTTGAACAACGAACCGATATGAGCAAGCTGAGCACTGCGGTTGAACAAATAAAAGCTACACTGGCTAAAATAATTGTAGGTCAGCAGGAATCAATCGACCTCCTGATTGCCGGCATCCTGGCCGATGGGCATATTCTGATAGAAGGAGTACCCGGTGTAGCCAAAACGCTTACAGCTAAGCTGATCTCGAAAGCTATAGATGCCAAATATTCGCGGATACAGTTTACACCGGATCTGATGCCATCTGATATCCTGGGTACATCGGTTTTCAATCCTAAATCAACCGAATTTGAATTTAAGCAAGGCCCCATATTTGGTAATATTATCCTTATAGATGAAATAAACCGGGCGCCTGCCAAAACACAATCAGCATTGTTTGAAGTGATGGAAGAACGCCAGGTTACCATTGATGGCCGTACTTATAAAATGCAGGAACCTTTTACCGTATTGGCTACCCAAAATCCGGTTGAGCATGAAGGTACCTACCGCCTGCCAGAAGCACAGCTGGATAGGTTTCTGTTTAAAATAGAGATCAAATACCCAACGCTTGAAGAGGAAATTGCCATTATAAGCCAACAGCACAGTCAAAAAACAACAGACCAACTAAGCCATGTTGAGCCCGTTTTATCGGCTGCGGATGTTATTGCATTAAGGCAACAGGTAAAGGCACTGCATGTTGAAGATAAACTGCTGGAGTTTACTGCTAAAATAGTATACGAAAGCCGCAACCATAAGTCATTATACCTGGGTGGTTCGCCACGCGCATCGCTGGCCATGATTAATGGGGCTAAAGCATTGGCAGCTATCAGGGGGCGGGATTTTGTTACTCCCGAAGATATTACGTACGTAGCTGCCCCTGTTTTAAGGCACCGTATTATGCTTACCCCGGATAAAGAAATGGAAGGGGTAAGCCCTGATGAGGTTGTAGCCCAGATTATCCAAAAATTAGAAATACCAAGATAATATACCGGAGTGAAAAAAATCTACGGCCTGTTTTATAAAAATCTTTTTTTAACCAACCGCCTTTTTGCAGGCTTGGGCGCCTGCGCGGTATTATTCCTGCTTTCCTTCTTTTTCTCCTGGCTGGGTTTTATTCCAGAATTGGTGTTTTGGCTATTATTATCATTGGTCTTAATTGATATTGTGATGCTATACAAAACCACGAATGGCGTGTTTGCAAAACGCCACGCACCAGAAAGACTAAGCAATAGCGACGATAACGACCTTGGTGTATACATTGAAAACTGGTATCCATTTAATATAAGCGCAGGCATTATTGATGAAATCCCTTTCCAATTTCAAAAGCGGGATATCTGGTTTAAAACCCATCTGAAACCACGAGAGCGTAAACTGATCGGTTACGTACTGCGCCCCACCAAACGCGGCGAATATGAGTTTGGCGATATTCATGTTTACACTAAATCGCCATTAGGGTTTATCAGGCGGCGTTACACATTTGAACAAGCCGAGACACTACCGGTATACCCATCCTTCCTGCAAATGCGGAAATACGAGCTGATGGCAATATCAAACCGCTTAACTGATATCGGCATAAAAAAAATACGGCGTATTGGCCACAGCCTTGAATTTGAACAGGTAAAAAATTATGTTGCAGGTGATGATTACCGTACCATTAACTGGAAAGCCACCGCAAGACAAGGCAACCTGATGGTTAACTCCTACACCGACGAAAAATCGCAGCATGTATATTGTATAATTGATAAATCAAGGGCAATGAAAATGCCTTTTGATGGGCTGAGCCTGCTTGATTATGCCATAAATGCCAGCCTGGTATTATCGAGTGYAGCGCTGATAAAAGAAGATAAAGCTGGCTTGATCACCGCCTCGGAAAAGATAGGAGCCGTTGTCCCTGCCGATAGGAGGCCGGCACAGTTGAATAAGATACTGGAAGTTTTATACAAGGAAAAGACACGCTACCTGGAAACCAATATGGAACTGCTGTACAGTACCATTCGAAATGTAATAAAGCAACGCAGCCTGGTAGTGTTTTTTACCAACTATGAAAGCATGAATGCACTGGAAAGGCAGTTACCTTATTTAAAAAGAATTGCCAGATTCCATTTGCTATTGGTGGTGTTTTTTGAAAACACCGAACTTAAAACCCTAAGCGAAAAACCCGCAAAGGATGTTGAAGGGATTTACATAAAAACCATTGCCGAAAAATTCGCCTACGATAAAAAGCTTATTGTAAAGGAGCTGGCCAAATACGGGATACAATCTATATTAAGCCCACCTCAAAATCTGACGGTTAATACAATTAATAAATATTTGGAGCTTAAGGCTAAGCAGAAGATATAATAAGGGTCAAGAAGCAAAAACCAAGAGATAGACTTTGCTGCGCTCACGATTTTTTTATCGTTCAGCAAACAAAAAAGTCCGATGTCTTGGTTCCTTCCCCTATCCTGCCTTTGGAAAAGCAATGCCATTAGCACTAAAATCTTTAAAGATCTTTTCCTGCAGAGTCATCTTGGCTGTTAAAAAATTAGCAGGCTCTACCCATACATTTATCGCTATACGTACCGAATCTATTTCCATGCTGATGATACCTACCCTTGCTGCAGGTTCTGTAAGGAGTTCCCTGTTTGAGCTGATCGCAGTATTGATAATAGTCTTTACCTTTTCCAGATCATTGGTATAAGCTATCTTGATCTCGAAATCGAGACGGCGCCTGCCTTCGCGGGTTATGTTTACAATAACCTCATTAAACAGCTTACCATTGGGTATAATAACCGTTTTATTATCGGCCGTAATTAAAACGGTATAAAACATTTGTATTGATGTTACCCTGCCATCCTGCCCCTGCGCAAGGATACTGTCATCAAGCTCAAATGGTTTCAGTAAAAGTATAAGTATACCACCGGCAAAATTTTGAAAAGTTCCGGATAGCGCTAAACCTGCTGCAACGCTGAAAGCTCCTATTATGGTTGTGAAAACGGTCATTTCCCAGGTCATGATATTCATTACCCAAACCACCAGCAATACGTAAAGCGAAGTAATTGTTAAACTTAAAAAGAAGGGTTGTAATGAAGAATGAACGCCTTTTTTGAGCATCCGGTCGCGGAGCCGCGTCCGTAGAAATTTAATGAACCACAGACCTATAAAAAATATGATTATTCCGGCTACGTATTTGGGGCCTTTGGTAACCAGCCAAACGTGGAACAGCTGATAAAACTCTTTTACTTCCATAATTGAAGCAAAAGTAAAAATTAATTACTTACCGTAAATAGTAATGAATAATTCGGGGCCTTTAAATAGTAACMAATCTACTATGGCACTTTGCAATTGTTTTGATTTTTGTATTATAACTTTCATTGTGATGTGCTTTATTCAAATCCTGTGCCTAAGGTTTAAGCTTTTAGGATTGTTACGCAAAACTACACATTAACGCTACAGATAAATTTCTAAATTAATCAAATGATTAATTAATGACCATCCGTTTACGTTTGAATGACTATGGATATCCTTTTAAAAAAAGAAACCCTGTATGCAAAAGCATACAGGGTTTCAAATAGTATATATTTTAATACACCCCCTTTAGGGGGCCGGGGGCTTACATCATTCCACCCATGCCACCGCCACCCATTGGTGGACCGCCAGCTTTTTCATCTTCAGGATCATCAGCCAATACAACTTCTGTTGTTAACAACATAGCTGCAATTGAAGCTGCATTTTCTAAAGCTACACGACCAACTTTAGTAGGGTCGATAACGCCTGCACCAATCAGGTTTTCGTATTTATCGGTACGTGCATTGTAACCAAAGTCGGCAGTGCCTTCTTTAACTTTCTGCACAACGATAGATCCTTCAATACCTGCGTTTTCGCAGATCTGACGTAAAGGCTCTTCAATAGCACGACGGATGATCTGGATACCAGTGTTCTCATCTTCGTTTTCACCTTTAAGATCAGCTAAAGCAGCAACCGCGCGGATGAAAGCTACACCACCACCTGCAACAATACCTTCTTCAACAGCCGCACGGGTTGCATGTAAAGCATCGTCAACACGGTCTTTTTTCTCTTTCATTTCAACCTCTGTAGCAGCACCTACGTAAAGCACAGCAACACCACCAGATAATTTGGCTAAACGTTCCTGTAATTTTTCGCGGTCGTAATCAGATGTAGTTGATTCGATCTGAGATTTGATCTGGCCAACGCGACCTTTGATCTCGTCAGCAGAACCAGCACCGTTAATAATGGTAGTATTATCTTTATCAATGATGATCTTCTCGGCAGTACCTAAGTAAGTAAGATCAGCATTTTCTAATTTATAACCTCTTTCTTCAGATATTAAAGTACCACCTGTTAAGATAGCGATATCCTCTAACATAGCTTTACGACGATCACCAAAGCCCGGAGCTTTAACCGCAGCAACTTTCAGTGAACCGCGAATTTTGTTAACTACCAAAGTAGCTAATGCTTCGCCATCAAGATCTTCGGCAATGATTAATAATGGTTTACCTGTTTGTACTTGTTTTTCAAGTATTGGAAGCAATTCTTTCATCGATGAGATCTTTTTATCATAGATCAGGATGTAAGGATTTTCTAATTCAACTTCCATTTTATCTGCATTGGTTACAAAGTAAGGAGAAAGGTAACCACGGTCAAACTGCATACCTTCAACAGTTTTAACTTCAGTTTCGGTACCTTTTGCTTCTTCAACAGTAATTACACCATCTTTACCAACCTTAGCCATAGCCTCAGCTATTAATGAACCGATAACCTCGTCATTATTTGCAGAGATAGATGCAACTTGTTTTATTTTGTTATTGTCTTCGCCTACAGTTTGTGACTGAGCTTTTAAGTTTTCAACAACAGCCGAAACAGCTTTATCAATACCACGTTTTAAATCCATTGGGTTTGCACCGGCAGCTACGTTTTTAATACCTGCAGTTACAATTGCCTGTGCTAAAACGGTAGCAGTAGTAGTACCATCACCTGCAATATCAGCAGTTTTTGATGCAACTTCTTTAACCATCTGGGCACCCATATTTTCTAAAGCATCTTTTAGTTCGATCTCTTTAGCTACTGTTACACCATCTTTTGTGATGATAGGCGAACCGAATTTTTTATCAATAATTACGTTTCTGCCTTTAGGGCCTAATGTTACTTTAACTGCATTAGCTAAAATATCAACACCGCGTTTTAGGGCGTCGCGTGCTTCAACATTGTATTTAACTTGTTTTGCCATGTTTTTTAATTTTTGAATTAATGAATTATTGAATTACTGATTTCAAATATCATTTAATCAGTTTTTCGATATTCAATAACTATTYGCTGTTTTAAGTTTTAAATTGAATTTACAGAATTATTGATTTTACAGAATGATTCAATAAATCAATTCTTCAATAATTCGATAATTAGTTACAGTACCGCGTAAATGTCAGATTCGCGCATAATTAAATACTCTTTACCTTCATAAGTAATTTCGGTACCGGCATATTTACCATATAAAACCTGGTCACCCACTTTTACTGTTAAAGGCTCATCTACTTTGCCGTCGCCTACTGCAACGATGGTTCCACGCTGAGGTTTTTCTTTAGCGGTATCCGGGATAATAATTCCCGAAGCGGTTTTCTCTTCGGCAGCTGCGGCCTCTACAACCACTCTGTCGCCGATTGGTTTAATGTTTAATGACATAGTTATATGTTTTAATTTTATTTAAGTTTCATGCACAACTACTCATCAATTATGCCAAGCAAATGCTATGGCAAATATTGGCATACTTAACTGTTGTAATGGCAGCAAAAGAATAATTTAATTTTTATCCTTAATGTTATTTTAACCTGCCCGTGTCATCATGTCAGTAAGGCAATATCAATAAAAAAGGCTTTGGGGATATCCAAAGCCTTTTTTTATTTGATATAAAGCGCGTAATACAATTACGGTTTTTTAACAGGAGCCGGTGCCGGTGTTGTTGGTAAAGACTGTGCCGGAGCAGTATTAGTTGGTTTTGATGCTTTTTCAATTTGATTTTGCAGGGCAGGATTTTCACTGCTTGCCGAACCGCCTTTTGCAACCACGTTAATAGCTAATGCTAAAACCATTACAACAATAGCCAGTGTCCAGGTACCTTTTTCTAAAAAGTCGCCGGTTTTTTGAACCCCCATTAATTGTGATGAGCTTGAAAAATTAGATGATAAACCACCACCTTTAGGGTTTTGAATAAGTACGATAAGCCCTAAAAGAGCACATACAATAATGGTAAGGATAATTAAAAGGATCATTTCTTTATTTTATATTAATTAGTTTTCTTTTCTAACTGTTCAATTTGGATGGCAAAGTAACGGCTTTTTTCCGGGAATTTCAATATCAATTTTCTATAAGTAGTAATTGCTTTGTGATATAGCATCTGATCTGAATAAATCTGGGCCAGTGTTTCGCTCACCAGTTCGTTTTTATCTTCCGAACTCTTTTTAGCTTTATTTTCGTTATCCAGCTTATTTATAGAAGGCGGTCGTATCTGCGGCTCTTCTTTTATAAATTTTTCAATAATGATATCTTCCTTGCGTTTTACTTCCGGCGCATCGGGCATAGGTGCATTTTCAAGATCCAGCAGCGATTTATCATGAAAAATATTTTCAAAGTATTGCTGCTGCAACTCGTCGGCCGCCTGTTTTTGCTTCTCCTCTGCCGCTATTGCCGGCTGCTTAACCTGTGGCGCCGGCGTAGCATAGGGCTGATAAGTTGCCGCATACTCTTTACGTGTTTTATCAAGCCACCACATAAAGGTATAAGGCATTTTTTCATCGTTATACTTTGATACAGCTTCAGCATCCTGTGCAATATCTTCGGTTGTAGAAGTCACCGGTACAACCACACCAGTAACAGCACCCTGGCTTTCCCCTATTGGCTTATCACTACCTTTTTGATCCGCTATCGAATTATCAAACATAAAATAATCGGTAGCCGCAATGCTGCCTATGATCCATTTTTCTGTTTCGAAATTGATATCCCCATTATTCTTCTTTGATTCACTGCCAGCGGTTTTATCCACAACCAGCCCTTCAGTCTTAGCCTCCGACGGATGGCCCACGAAGCTTATATTTTCAATACCTACAATTTCGTCAAATACCTCATCCTCAATACCCTCACCATTAGGGGTTACAGCTATTCCAGGTTGTTCAACAGGGGTATCTTCTATTATGGGCGAAGATATTTCGTCATCAACTTTTATGTCATTAATAGTCACTCCGGGCTCCTCAGCAATTACGAAGGTCTCCTCCGCAGGTACAGGCAGGGATAGTTCGGTTTCAATGTAATCGTGGTAGCCTCCTTCCGGTTCGTCTTTATACTCTTCGGTTGGCGCCTCAAATTGGCTTGCCGGTTCATTTATAGTTTCTGCAGGTTCGGTATCAGTCGCGGTACCTATATTAAAATAGTTTTCGTTTTCTTTAATAGTTGAATCCTGTAAATAACCAGGCCGGGGGTTGTTTTTTTGACCTGCTATTTGCTCAGCAGAAACTAAAGCTAAGCTTTCGGGATTATTAATTAGCTTATGCAATAAACCAGGGTTAAAATAGACAGCGGCATGCTTCAAATCGCTGCCATTACCTGCGTGAGCAAGCATAGCCCTAAGTATCCCGCTTTGTGGATATTCATCAACCAATTGTTGCAAGTCATAGTTATGCAACCGGCCGCTATCAGCAGGATTGGCCAGTAACTCCCATAATACTTCGTTTTGCCTGTTATTTAAATATTGATCCACGTGGTTGAAATTACAAAAAGCCTACCAATTAGAAAAGGCCTTGTTATAAATATCTTCAGTTAACTGCTTGGTAATTTCTTGTATTAGGTTTTGTTCCTGCGAATTAATATCCCCTTTATAATTGGCAAATCTTGTCATGCTTTCCTCAAAGTTAAGCTTTTTGTCCTTATCGTACACAAACTTCACCTTTACAGTTATACTTAACCTGTTTGCACCAGCTATTGGTGGGGCATTATTTGAAGTGGCCTCAATTGATACTGGTGCAATAGTATAACCAATTATACTCCCCGACAAAGTAGCGTCGGCTTCGCCCCGTACCAGGCTTAAACGGCTTTGGGTACGAATGCGCTCTTTCAAGGCTTCGGTAAACGTTTGGCTCAGGTTATTAACCACAAGTGGCGCGTTGTTTTCAAAAAACTGAATGTTGATGGTTTTCAGATCGGGCGGTATTGAGGCGTTCTTGAGCGTATAGCATGACGATAGTAAACTTATAACAATTATTAACCCTGATAACCTTTTCATCAACCTATAAATTTAATTCCTTTATTTTTCTGTATAATGTTCGCTCGGATATACCCAGTTCATTGGCAGCAAGCTTGCGTTTACCCTTATGTTTTTTTAATGCCTTACGGATCAGGTCTGATTCTTTCTCAATCAACGATAATGATTCCTCAACTTCCTCGGCCTCGTGGGTAATATTGTATGCATCGTTACCGCTGCTGTTGCTATTGTTGCCGCTATTATTTGTATTAACGGGTTGCTGTAAAGTAAATTGCGTTTCGGGATTTCCGGGTAGCTCAATATCGCGGTATAACTGGTTAAGCGTTTGCGAATGACTGGCATAATTGGTTGATACGCCGCCATGTTCAATAATATCAGCCACCAGTTTTTTCAATTCAACCATGTCGCGCTTCATATCAAAAAGCACTTTATATAAAATATCACGCTCAGAAAAATCTTCCTTGCCCTGGTTGCCTAAACGCATGGGTAAGTTGCGGTTCCCTGTTTCGTGTGGAATATAAGTTAGCAGGGTTGGGGCGGTAATAATGCGGTCACGCTCCAATACGGCCAGTTGCTCAGCCATGTTTTTAAGCTGCCTCACGTTACCCGGCCATGTGTAATTAATTAACACTTGCTGAGCCTCATCATCTAATTGGATAGGAGGTGTGCGGTATTTATCAGTAAAATCGGATGTAAACTTTCTAAAAAGCAGGTAGATATCCTCTTTTCTTTCCCTTAACGGCGGGATCTTTAATGGCACTGTATTTAATCGGTAGTAAAGATCCTCCCTGAACTTGCCGCTTTTTACTGCCTCGTATACATCAACGTTGGTAGCGGCAATTACCCGCACGTTTGTTTTTTCGACCTTTGACGAACCTACCTTAATATACTGGCCCGACTCAAGTACCCTTAGTAAGCGTGCCTGGGTGCCCAAAGGCATTTCGGCTATTTCATCTAAAAATATTGTACCACCGTTTACAGTTTCAAAATATCCCTTACGTTCGCCAACCGCACCTGTATAAGCTCCTTTTTCGTGTCCGAATAATTCCGAATCAATAGTACCTTCTGGTATGGCTCCGCAGTTAACGGCAATGAATGGGCCATGCTTACGCGGACTCATCTGGTGTATAATATGCGAAAACACTTCTTTACCACTCCCGCTTTCGCCGGTAATAAGCACAGAAATATCTGTTGGCGCCACCTGGTTGGCGATATTTATAGCCCGGTTAAGCAATGGCGAATTGCCAATGATCCCGAAGCGTTGTTTTATTTCTTGTATTTCCATACCCCCTAACCCCCTAAAGGGGGAATTAGTTAATTATTTATATCCTTAATTATTTAAACCCCACAACACGTTATCTGAATATGCATCAGGACGTAACTCCCTTCAGGGGGTTTGGGGGATAACTTTCCCTATCAACGTAGCTGATGTACTTCTCTCGATTAGTACATTAACATACTGTCCCGGCTTATAATTTTCACCAACCGGGAATATTACCATAGCGTTTTGATCGCTGCGGCCGCAATAATCGTTGTTTGATTTTTTGGAGAAACCCTCTATCAATACTTTTTCTACCTTACCTATACGTGCCTGCATACGATAAAATGAATATTCCTGCTGTTTGGCTACAATTTGTGTTAAACGTTGCTGCTTTACTTCTTCCGGAATATCATCGGTATAACGTTTTGCTGCTAATGTACCGGGCCTTTCGCTGTACTTAAACATATAGGCAAAATCATATTTCACATAATCCATCATGGTTACAGTATCGTTATGCTCCTCATCAGTTTCGGTACAAAAACCCGTGATGACATCAGTAGAGATAGCACAATCGCCAATAATCCTGCGGATTGCATCTATCCTGTTCATATACCAGGCACGGTCATAAGTACGGTTCATCATATCCAGTATACGGCTGTTTCCAGATTGTACCGGCAGGTGAATGTAATTACAAATGTTTTCGTATTTATTAATGGTATGCAAAACCTCGTCAGTAATATCCTTAGGATGCGATGTTGAAAAACGTACACGCAAGTCGGGATTAATAAGGGCCACCATCTCCAACAGGTTGGCAAAATTGGTAACAGGAGCCTCATCTAAATCCTCTCGCAAGGAGAGGACTTCATTTGCTTCTTCAACACCCTCTCCTTTGGAGAAGGCAGGGTGAGACTTTGTCCATTTATATGAATCCACATTCTGCCCTAATAAGGTAACTTCACGATAACCTTTATCAAACAAATCGACACATTCCGCCACTATTGATTGTGGATCGCGGCTGCGTTCGCGGCCGCGCGTAAATGGCACCACACAAAACGAACACATGTTATCGCATCCGCGCATTATAGATACAAACGCGTTAATACCATTGCTGTTTAAACGCACCGGGCTTATATCGGCATATGTTTCCTCGCGGGATAACAATACATTTACCGCTTTCTGGCCGCTATCAACTTGCTCAATCAAATTAGGCAAATCGCGGTATGCATCCGGGCCAACTACTACATCAACCAGTTTTTCTTCTTCTAAAAATTTCGATTTAAGGCGCTCGGCCATACAACCCAGTACACCTACTACCAATCCCGGATTTTTTACCTTGGTAACGGTAAACTCCTTTAAGCGGTTTCGCACACGTTGCTCGGCATTTTCGCGAATGGAGCAGGTATTTATAAAAATAACATCAGCTATAGTATGGTCGGCAGTTGTTTCAAATCCCTGGTCGGCCAATATTGATGCAACTATCTCACTGTCACTAAAATTCATGGCACAACCATAACTTTCAATATAAAGTTTACGGCCATTGTTTTTACCTGTCACCGGCTGCTCTAAAACTAAAGCCTCACCTTGCCTGCTCTCATCATGTACCTTATCCGGAATAACCAAATCCATCATTTAATTAAAAATTAGTTTGCAAAAATACACAAAATTTAAATACCTGAATGACATATTGTCAGTATTTAACAAAATCAAAAAAATATTGTTATATTTCTAAATCAATACGTATAAAGCCACTGGCCATACATCAAAACAAAAGGAACATCCATAAATGAAGCTTAAATTTTTAAAGCATAAGTGGCAAAAAATAGTATTTAATTTTGTGTTGATACCGGTTGCTATCATCTTCTTTATTGCTATAATTCTTAATCAGTATTTATCGCCCATTTTAGCCAATAAGGTGCGTGAAGCAGTTTTAGCCGGTAGCGACAGCTTGTACCGGGCTGATTTTTCTGATGCCGAACTGCATTTGTTAGAAGGAAAAGTAACCATTTATAATATCAGCCTCACTCCCGATACCGCGGTTTTTAACCGTAAAAAGAGGCAACACCTGGCACCTAACAACCTGGTAACTTTGCATGTAAAGCGACTTATTTTATCGCATGTGCACCCATTTAGCTATTATTTGGGGCATAAGTTAAAAATTAGTAAAATAATTTTAAACCAGCCCGAACTTAATATCAGCTATCAGCTTAACCATACAAAAGACACTATTGATAAAGACCACCAAACGTCGTGGCAAAAAATATCCAAAAGCCTGCACTCCATCCAGGTTGAGCACATCTATTTTAATGATGTAAAATTTAAATATGAGGATTACTCGGGCCATAAAGTTGTTATATCTGAGCTTAAGGAAATGAACCTGAGCGCTACAGACCTGCTGATTGATTCGGCTACACAAACCGACAAAAGCCGGCTGTTGTATTGTAAAGATATAATTATCGAACTAAATAATTATAATGGTAAAACATCAAACGGGCTTTATGATTATAAAATAAAGTACCTCAGGTTATCTACCCAAACATCCAGGTTAAATATTCAGGGACTACAGCTTGAACCGGCAAAAACAAACATTTTCTTCAACAAAAGTCGCAGCGACCGCTTTACCTTAGGCCTGGATTCACTAAGACTCAATAATTTCGATTTTTTAAGATACCACAAATACCGGGTATTAAGGGCATCCAGCCTGGAACTGAACGGCGGTACTTTAAGGGTGTTTGGCAATCCAAATAAACAAAAAAGACCCGCTCCTGATAAAATAAGCACCTTCCCTAATATGATAATCCGCACAACAAATGCAGATCTGAGTATTGACACAGCACGTTTAAGCCATATAAATGTTGAGTATTCGGAATTTAATAATGATTCAAAAAAAACAGGCACGGTTAGCTTTAACAATACCAGCGGCTATTTCCATAACATAACCACTAATGAAAAAGTAATTGAAAAAAATAATTTTACTGCCGCAAAACTAAGCACCTATTTCATGAATCGTGGCCGGCTCGATGTGCAGTTTATGTTTAACTTAACCGATAAAGATGCAGCATTTAGCTATAAGGGCGTTTTAGGCCCTATGGATGCAAATAAAATTAACCAGGTCTCGGTACCCCTGGCTATGGTTAAGATCACATCGGGCGATATCAGGCAATTCAGTTTTGACATCCAGGCTAATAGTAAAGCATTTAAGGGCAATGTAACTTTACTGTATAATAACCTTAAAATATCCCTTTTAAAGGCTGATACCGCCAACAACCAATTAAAAAAACAAGCGTTGATGTCGATATTTGCTAACCTGTTTGTAATAAAACACAACAACCCTGATGATATATGGAAGGCGCCAAGAACCACTTATGTTAACTACCGCCGACCAAAAGACTCTCCCTTCTTTAAAACCTTATGGAGAACATTACTCGATGGGATAAAACCAGCTGTGGGACTTGATGAAAAAACGCAGAGAGCGACCAATGAAAGAATAGCAGAGCACAACAAAAACAAACATGAAAGACTCATTAAAAAGGCTGAACGCAAAAAACGGAAAGCCGAGAAAAAAGCCGCCAGGGAATTGAAGAGAATTTGAAATTATTGATGGTGACTATTTTTAAATCTTCAAACTACCCTATCTTCTGATACTATTGAAGTAACAGTTTCAGGTTGATACCAAAATTGGTAAATGCAGTGTTAAAGGTTTGCGACGTATAAGGCCTTGTTAGGTTTGAATCGTAAAACAGGTTGAGGTTAAAACGTTGATTTATCACATAATCAATGGATGGCCTTACCGTAATATTTTGCGCACCCGATGATATTTCTGCCGCTTCCACGTCGGCACGGTAAATAAGCGTTTTATTATCCCGCAGCGAAAAATCAAGCTTAAAATTTACATCCTTAGGGCTACCGCCTGCAAACAAACCAAACGGAAAGTGGAAGTTTTTGGTATGATAACCGAAACCAAAAACAATTATCCGTTCGTTTTGCTGCGCCAGCTGGCTGTTGAGCAAACTTAAACTAAGTGTACGGCTTTGGCGATACTCCATATTGGCGGTCATGCTGTTTTTGAACCTTGCACTCGCTCCCAGTAACGGAACAAACTGCTCAAATATAGTAACCTGCGAAAACTGGTACAGTGGTAAAAAGTTGTTGTTTAAATCGCGTGCGCTGCTGGCTCCGGCGGCCTCCTGGTATTGCAGCAGGGTGGTAAAGCCGCTTACATTGTAAGATGAACGGTAACCATGGCTTAAGTCAAAGGAATCAAAAATATCGGCAAAGAATGGAATTTTAGCTAAGCCGCTATACCTGATATCCCAGTTGGGGATAGGTATTTTAGGAAACTGTGAAGTACTGCTCTTTGTTGCTTTTTTACCGGTATACGCGGCCAAAAATGCAGGCACTAATACATTCTGCGAGTTCTGGCCGTACCCATCTACAAACCCGGCAGAATCCACCAGGTGCGTCGAGTTGGGATTTTGAGCAGCCAGCCTTTGCGATAAAATGGTACGGTTAGTCAGTAATTGCTCAAACAGTGGCGACGTATTATTAACCCCTGTTGTTTTTTTAAATGCCGTACCAATGGTTAAAAAGGAGATGCTGTAGTTGCCCGTAGTTACAGGGCTTAATGTTTGGATACTATTGGTAGCAACCAGGTATTTAAAGTTCGATTGATAATTATGATCCTGTGTTTTAAATGCTATCAATTCAATACGCAAATCTTTAAATGGTTCTATTATTCCCCTGAAATGCATATCCTCGTTAAGCGAGGTAGTATACAATTGGTTTTGCAGTGTATCTGTAGTGATCCAGCCATTCGCTACTGCTTTGGCACGTATATCGGTTTGGCTACCTAACAAAAACCCTATGCCTGGCGCATTATAATCGCTATTCTGACCAAAAAAGCCTGATTGCGGCAGGTATCCGGGTATATACGTACCCTCCTTTCGCGAATAGGTTGCGCTAAGGTTTTTAACACTGGTTAAAAGCCCGATTAAAATTTTACTTAGTCCTCCGGGCGCGTTGGGATTACCAGCCTTGCGGATAAAAGGAAACTTATTATACAGCGAAACCATGTTAAAAGTTGGGTTCACCTGTATTTCCCGCAAATTACTTATGCTATTACCTACATCGTACGATGGGTCATTTATGGCAAACAACGGTTGGGTTTGCCAGTTAAAATGCGTACTGTAACGGGTAACAACCGATGTCCAGTCGAGCCCTGGTATTTTACTGATGGGCAGGGTATAATTCAGGTTAATGGTATGGTTGTAATTGGTGGTACGCCCCAGCTTTTTAAGGTTATCCCAAAGGGTATCGCGTTTTAAACCATTAATACGCCCTGCAGGTTCATCAACTACCGCTAAGTTTGTGGCATCAATATCCAGCTGTAATGATTTTGATAAATTCCAACCTATCCCATAAACCCTGGTAATGTTAAAGTATTTGTTAAAAGTTGTTGTTGGTATGGGGATAAAGTTATTAGGGTCGTTATCCCGCAGGGTATTTTCCGAATAAAAACGATCAAAATTAATACTAAAGTTTAACCTTGATGGCAGTATGCTAAAGTTAATATCACGCGCCAGCGCCAATAAATTACTCTTGATGATTTTTGCAAAAGGGCTGTAATATTTTGGCGTATTGGTATAATTATAAGCCAGTGTAAAACGGTACGACTTTTCGACGTCATTTTGGGTGGTAAAATCGTGGTGCAGAAACTCGGTATAAGCATAGCTGGCGTTCAGGTTCTCTACATCCCAGATGCGGTTTGGTGAATTTGGATTCGTTTTGGCCTTGTGCACATTGGTAAAGTTGAAGCTTTTGCGCATGGTATAATCAACAGCCACATTTCTTATCGAGTCCCGCTCCTTAGTGCTTGTGGCGGCTGCAAGTGATTGCTTTAGTTCAATATCCGGCGAGCCAGGGTCATATTGTGGCATGCTTTTTTGCGATGACACATTGATATATGCCGGGATGTGGATGCCGCTTTTATCAGGGAAAAACTTACCCAGTTCTGCAGTGGCCGATATGTCATATATCTGGTCATCACTTTGGCTCCTGTCGTTCAGTCTTGAATCCAGCGTACCAAAACCTATTGTAGTTTTACTGCCCGATACTGTAACATCAGCAAAATCGGCCAGCTTGGTGTCAAGCCTCGCGGTTGCCGCCCAACCCCCGCGCTGGTCAAAATCGGTTAAGCGAAGCTCATCAAACCAAACGGTACCTGTTTTATCCAACCCATCATCTACGGCCGATGCCTGATCGCTTTTCAATGGATTGCGCACACCAACCATAATGGTACGCAAACGGCTCAAGTCGGGCTGGCCTTTTAAATAAACTACCTGGTTGCCTTCGGTATATTTAAAAACCTGGTTATAGGCAACATTGGAGTGGTTACGCTTAAGCTTGGCCCTGGTAAGCAGGCCCAGTTCAAGGTCAATGGCATTGGCATCAGGCCATATGGCATCAGGGTCGCGGGTGCCGGGCTGCGTAATTTTCAGAGGGACCTCGTACTCGTAATAATTATCCTGGTAATCAGTCCCTAAACGCAAAAACGCGTTAAGGTCATTATCCTTTAACAGATCGCCTTCGGCATGGACAAACATTTGTACGCGTTTATATTTACGCAGATCGTTAAAAAAAGTACGGAAAGCGGCCCTTGAATAGCCATCCCGTAGGCTTTTTACATTTAATGATAATGATTGTTCGTTCAGCTTGGTATTGGTTTGCAGGTTATTATAATTACGCTGGCGTTGAATGCCTGGTGGTACCACGTAGGGTATAGGTGTACGGTTGCCATTTTCCTCAATATTTACTGCCTGTACATCAAGCGTTGAATTATCTATCGGCGGGTTACTTATTGAAGGATCTGCAATTACGTTTAGCGGGTTCTTTTCGGTATTAAAAGCACGCCACTCGCCGCGTACCAGCTCCAGTGTAGCAAAACGTAATATAGCGGTATCGGCAAAATTGGTCATGAACATCCGCATAAAACGGATAGCTTTAAAATCTTCAATATTACCTACCTTACTCTGGTAATCGTTTATCGGGATCCTGAACTGGTACCAGTTTACCGATTGTGTGGTGCCATTAGGCAGCTTTACTGTGGCTGTCACCTTATCGCTGATGTTATTCTGCCCAACCACCATGTCTCCCGGCCGGATAGATACTTTGTACTGAAAGTATGAATCCTCCTGGCTCATGTTGTTATCCCGGTTGATATCTTCCCCATCGGGCAAGGAGGTTGATGCCGAGTTCTGGATACCCAGTTCGGCTTGTGATTGTTCTGATGTTTTTGAGTTGCCATCGGTACCATTATATTTGCTATACCGGTCAAGGATCCCTAACCTTGCCTGGTCAAGGGCCGTACCCTGGTAATACTGGTAATCATCAGATGATGGGTCATTAGCAAAACTGGTTGCAGCCTGCCCGCTCAACTGGCCTTTAACCTGCGTTACTACTGGGGCAAATTTGGTTTGCTCATCAGCATCATTCAAGCCATCCAAACCAACATCCTGCAACTTACGGGAACTTGGATTATTATCAAACGCGTTAATAACCGGCTGCAACTTTGATACCCTGCCCCAGTTGGTTTCGTCTACTTGTGTCACATCGCCGTTTACCGGCAAGCTGTTCTCTAAACTTTTACGGCCATCCTTCAATATATCTTCAGATATACTGCCAAGGTTAAAATACAGATCCCCACCTGTCGAATTTGGTTTGTATATAAAAGGATCGAGTACCCAAAATTCGATGTACGATACGTTTAACGATGCAAAATCGTTGGTCTCCAGTTTCCTGAACATACCGCCCCAGCGTGATTTAGGGTTCTGCAATGTACCATCAGGATTAAAACCAGTTGTCGTGTAGTTATAAGGTCCGCGTATGTTTGGATAAAAAGCCATGTTCAGCGTAGCCAGCGTTAAAGGCTGCCCCGTGCTTGATTGCTTATATGGAAATACCTCCTGCTCCAATACCTGCCTCGCGTAATGGTTTGACAGATCGGCCCGGGACATGGGAATATTACCGGAATTGGTGTAAAATATAGGGTCGATGTTGTAAAATGCCAGCCGGGCCCGGTTGTAGCCATAACTCAGGTCGTTAAACACAGATGACTCCGAGAATAGCTGTGGCGTTCCCGAAATTTGCCAGGCATTGGCACTCTTTATATCGATAATTGATTGACTGTTCTCAAAATCATCAAGGTACGAAGTTCCGTTTTTGGAACCGGCAAAATTTAGCGCGCCAGGGCTACCCGGCAGCAGTTGGGCAAACTCGCCCGAGAATGTAACCGACGACGGGGCCTTGGTATGAATAAATGGGATCTTATCAACCAACCGGGTTAACATCCTTGAATCCGAACTGTAGTTGGCGTCGAAACCCCATATGGTGTTTGAAATAGACTCTTCACCGGCGATTTCATTTTGGGTAATAGGCTGCTCGGTAAGGTGCATAAGGGTTCCGCCTAATGCCAGTTTATCATTTACGTGATAATCAAACCTCGAGCCGTATAACGATTTTTGCTGTACGCCAAAAAGCTCATTGTTTTCCAGTTTTACGCTGATGGGCTGGCCCGACGATAGCAGGGCCTGGTTAAGTATCCGTATCCGCCCGGCATTATAATCAATAGTATAATCGGTAGCTTCTGTCAGTTTAAGCTGACCGGCAGTTACTGTTACCGACCCCTGCGGAATGTTCACCGCATTCAGCTGGTATTCCGATCCTCCGGTTGAGGTATAGGTACCCTTTATCACATACCTGTTAAGGGCCGGAAAATACTGTTGCGCTATGGTTTTGGTTGAATCATATAAAGGCTGATAAACATATCGCTTTGCCAGATCGGCTTCTCCGGCTGTGAATTTAGCAGCCAGATCTGAGCCGAAAGGCTCTATTGTTGGAAAAACAATCCGCCCGTTTTGCGAATCGATGGTTACGCCTTCCAAAAAATCGAAATAACCGTCGGGGTGTTTATCGCTTTGCTGGTTAAGGTTATCAAGGCCGGTAACCTGCAGCCATAATTTGCCCTTGATATTTGCTCCCTCTTCCATCACCGTTTTTTCGATGCCCGATTTATCATCAAGCCTGGTAACGGTTAATTTAAAATTGGTTGGCGCTATCTGGAATGCACCCAACGAATAGATGTTTTTCATCATCAGATCCCAGGATGGCAAATTGGTTTTAAGCAACTCATTCTTCAGTAACTTTACAAACAATACCTTTGGTGTATTAGGGTCAACCGCAACATCGCTGCTAAACTCACCCACCTGGTACTGTACGCCGTTAATAGTATATTGGTAAGCTACGGCCAATACCTCATCATTATTTAAAGGATAATTAAGTGAGATATAACCCAGCTGCGGATGCAGTGTATATTCCTTATCGGTAAGCTTTCGGGCATAGGTAAGCTTGGCGTAGTTATTAGTACTCCCGGTTGATTGAAAGTAGCCGGCAACAGCATTTGAATTTGTTTGCCGGGCAGCTGCAGGCAAATTGTTTAATAACGAGTTTGATTGCTGCGCAAAACCAGGGCCTTTAAAACCAGCCGGCAAACCACTAAAACCAGCTCCTCCCTGTATCTGTGTAGTGTTATAAGGCTTGTTTTCGCCCAGGTCAAGGAAAGCCAAAATATCCCTTGAATCGGTGGTTACACTGGAGCGGTTGGTTGTCCAAACTTCAATTTTGGTAATGTTTATATTTGAACTGATAATGGGAATATTGGACAGCGCCTTGTTATAATTGTTGCGGAAGTATTGCGATAAAAAGAAGTGCTTATTAGCCTCGTAATCTGCAGGTGTAAGCCTGAACTCGCCTTGCTGCGATCCATTGGTTATGGTAATGGTTTTTGATTGCGACCGCTGTTGCGATAAAATGCTGGTAATATCCAGCCGGCCAAACTTAAGCTTTGTTTTTATACCAAACAACGCCTGGCTACCGGTGATCAATGTGGTAGGCAGGGGCATACTAACCGTTCCGGCCTCTATCTTTTGAATGATTTCATCGGGCGAGCCGGTATAATCCAATTTTACCTGGTTTTCAAACTGGAACTGGGCATCGGTATTATAATTGGTGGTAATCTTTAATTTATCACCAATATTTCCGGTTACATTTAACTGGATTTTTTGATCGAAATTAAAATTGAACTGGCTACGTTGCCTGGTGTTGAATAAAGGATTTTCATTTTTATTTACCTGCCCGGCCAAAATCATCTCTGCCGAACCCTGCGGGCGGATATCTATATTCTGGCTGCCAAAAATCTGCTCAAAGGTCCGGCTCCGCACTTTTATGACCGGAATAAAGCCGGGTTGTTGCGAATCGTATGCATAATCATCTGCCAGCTGTTTGTAATAACTGCGTTGGTTTGATTTTTCTTTTAACTTTAAGTACTGGGCAAAGGTGAGGTACTGCGGCGGACGATATAGTAAGTTACCAACACGCTCATACAAGATATATCGGTTTGATGCAGCATCATATTCAATTGTACGTACCAGGCCCGGAGGGTCGGAACTGAAAATACCCTCCCTGAGCCTAACATTTTTGGGTTGAGCTAAATTGAGGGGCGCATTTTTTTGAGTTGTATCACGCTTAGCGTTCGGAACCGGCTGCTGCGCAAAAGCGCCACCCAGCCCGCCAAAAGCAAGAATTAACAACACACTTATAATAATATTATAAGTAAATATTCTGATCAAAAGTTAAGTCGAAATTTAGACGTAATTATAGGGTTTTTAAAGCAAATTTAATCAGTTGTTCAACGGTTAAATCACTATTATTATTATTCAATTGCTGATCCAGCACCTTCTCGGCAGCATTTTTTGCAAAGCCCAACATTACCAGGGCACTAAGTGCTTCATCTTTAGCAGTTTTGTTTATTGGCACAACAGTTAAGGTATCCGGCCCCTCTTTCCGTAACTTATCCTGCAGCTCCAAAATTATTCTTTGTGCCGATTTGGGGCCTATCCCTTTTATCCGTTGTATAAGCGAAACGTTGCCGCTTATAATTGCAGCCTGTATTTCGGCAGGTGTTATCGATGACAGCATCATTCGCCCGGTATTAGGTCCTATACCCGAGATGGATATCAGGTGCATAAATAAGCGGCGCTCACCATCATCGGCAAAACCGTACAGGGTGAGCGCATCTTCTTTTACGTGCTGCCATATATAAAGCCTGCAGCTTTCATCGGCTCCAAGCCGCGAGTATGTATTTAACGAAATATTAATATGGTAACCTATGCCCCCGGCATCAATAACCACATGCGACGGACTTTTAAAAACCAGCTTACCACCAATATAATCGTACATAATAATATTATTTCCCTTTAAGTTTATCAAAAATACTTGTCGGCTTTTCTCTCCCCGCTTTTGCTTGTGCATCAACAACGGCAATGGTAACCATATTCACAATTTCACGAACAGAACTACCTAACTGCAATACATGCACCGGCTTTTTAAGACCTAACAGTATTGGACCAACAGCTTCGGCTCCGCCTATTTCCTGTAATAGTTTATAGGCGATATTACCTGATTCCAGGTTAGGGAATATCAAGGTGTTGGCTGGCGTTCCGGTCAATGTAGAAAAAGGGAAGTTATCCGCCAGCAGATCTGAGTTCAGGGCAAAGTTTGCCTGCATATCTCCGTCTACTATCATATCGGGATAATTAGCATGCAGGAGTCTTACGGTTTCTCTTGTTTTCTCGGGGATCTCACCTTCGTTTGAACCGAAGTTGGAGTAAGACAGTAAAGCAACCCGTGGCTGAATGTTAAACTGTTTAACAGAACGGTCAATCAATACCGTTATATCTACCAATTCCTGAATGGTAGGGTTTACATTTACCGTGGTATCACCAAAAAACACCGGGCCTTTTGATGTTATCATCATATACATACCGGCAACACGGTTTACACCCTGTTCGGTACCGATGATCTGCAATGCCGGTTTAATGGTGGTAACATAGTCTTTTGTTAAACCAGAAATCAAAGCATCAGCCTTGCCAAACTGAACCATGCAGGCGCCATAATAGTTACGATCGCTCATCAATTTCTTCGACTCATACAAGGTGATCCCCCTGCGCTGGCGTTTCTTATACAGATATTCCGAGTATTCCTGCATATTCTCGCAGCCATCGCGCGGGTCAATTATCTGCACATCACCAAGATCCAGGTCATTATCGCGCATAATCTGTTTTATCTTCTCGATGTTGCCTAATAATATTGGTGTAGCAATACCTTCATCTTTTACTATCTGGGCCGATCTTAAGATCTTATAATTATCAGCCTCGGCAAAAACCACACGTTTAGGACTTTGCTTGGCCTTAGCGGTAAGGTTACGCAGCAATTTGTCATTTGTTCCAAGTCGTGTTCTCAGCTCCTCGGCATACGCATCCCAATCAGTTATTACTTTACGTGCAACTCCCGAATCGATAGCCGCTTTGGCAACGGCCATGGATACCTCGGTGATCAATCGCTGATCCATAGGTTTAGGAATAATATAATCCTTCCCGAATTTTAGGTTAGTAATATTATAGGCCAGGTTAACCGCTTCGGGAACAGGCTTTTTAGCCATCTCGGCAATAGCATGCGTAGCAGCTATCTTCATTTCCTCGTTAATGGCAGTAGCCCTTACATCAAGCGCCCCCCTGAAAATATAAGGAAAACCCAATACATTATTAA
Source organism: Mucilaginibacter sp. P5_A4 (assembly GCF_056400605.1). Taxonomy (NCBI): domain Bacteria; kingdom Pseudomonadati; phylum Bacteroidota; class Sphingobacteriia; order Sphingobacteriales; family Sphingobacteriaceae; genus Mucilaginibacter; species Mucilaginibacter sp. P5_A4. The sequence continues at coordinate 60,643 of NZ_JBFUKX010000031.1, forward strand.
CCTGGTTAGGAAAATCAGACCGGCCCGTTGCCATAATGATATCTTCGCGGGCTTTAATGGCCAGGTCATAATCAATCTCGGGTACCGGGTTGGCCATAGCAAAAACAACCGGTTTTTTGGCCATCTGCTTCAGCATATCCGGGGTAACTACGTTACCGGCAGAAAGGCCGACAAACACATCGGCATTCTTCATGGCATCATATAATGTTTTGATATCGGTACGGTCGGTAGCAAACTGCATGCGGGTATCATCCAGGTCGGTACGGTCCGGGGTTAATAAACCGTTGATGTCAAACATCACCATGTTCTCTTTTTTAACCCCTAATGAAAGGTACATTTTTGAGCAGGATACCGCAGCGGCACCAGCACCATTAATTACCATTTTTATTTTATCAAGCTTTTTACCCTGGATCTCGCAGGCATTCATCAAAGCCGCCCCAGATATGATGGCCGTACCGTGCTGGTCGTCATGCATTACAGGGATCTTCATTTCGGCCTTTAGCCTGCGTTCTATTTCAAAACAGGTTGGTGCTGATATATCTTCAAGATTTATACCACCGAAGGTTGGCTCCAGTGCCTTTACAATGGTTACAAACTCATCAACACTTTTGGCGTTAACCTCCAGATCGAACACATCAATATCCGCGTAAATTTTAAACAGCAGGCCTTTACCCTCCATCACCGGTTTACTGGCCTCTGGGCCAATATTACCTAAACCCAATACGGCAGTACCATTGCTGATAACTGCAACCAGATTACCTTTAGCTGTGTATTTATATACGTCATCAACATTTTCGGCTATGCGCAAACAAGGCTCTGCAACACCAGGCGAATAGGCCATTGTTAAGTCTCGTTGCGAATTGGTAGGTTTGGTGGGTACTACTTCTATCTTGCCGGGGCGCCCCATTGAGTGGTAATTCAGTGCGTCCTGTTTACGGTTGTTCTTGTTCATCTTATCAAAATTCAAGCGCCCAAAATTACAATTCTTTTTATGGTAACCTGAAATAAAATAGCCCGACTTTGAATCTTGTCAAAATCGGGCTATTCTTTTATCAGATATTATCCTTTGCTTACAGGGCAGTATTGGGATTAGGGGAAACACTTGCTGAAATATCACCACCAGCTGCAACCCTTATAGTTTGCCCTATAGGCGCACGGTTAGTTTCCAGATTGTTCCAAACTTTAAGATCATGAACTTCAACACCATACCTATCGGCAATACCTGCTAAAGTTTCGCCTTTTTTAACCTTGTGGTATGCTGGCATCCTGCGTTCGGGTTTGCTGCCTTCAGCATACAAATTAGGTGTTGCGTTTGTTGTTGCTGCCACAGTTGCTTTGACAGCAACAGGCCTTGCGGCAAATGTCATTGGCGCTACCGCATCCCCCGCGCTGTTTAACACATTATATAAAGCTGCAAAATTTTCTTTTGATGTTTGTGGCAGAATAAGCCTGCGCGGCGCGGCCTGCGAGCCATTGATGATTAACCTCCTGTATGCGGGGTTAAGCATAGCAAGCTCATTTATACCTACATTTAATGCCGCTGCAACGTTACTAAGCGATACAAATTTTTTCACCATCACGGTATCCGTCCGCACCGAAAAACTACATGCCTGTGCTACTATATTATGTTTTTTATAATAGTTCATCACATAGTTCATGGCTATAAAAGCGGGTACATATCCACGTGTTTCGGCTGGCAAATATTGGCGTATAGCCCAAAAATCACTACCAGGTCCTGCTTTTTCCACAGCATGCTCCACATTACTTTTGCCGCAGTTGTATGATGCTATGGCAAGCAGCCAGTCGCCAAATTCCTGGTAGGCATCTTTTAAGTATGCAGCAGCAGCATAACTTGCCTGTATAGGGTCACGGCGTTCATCAACGTAGCTGTCCATATTTAAACCATAAATTTTCCCGGTGGTCGACATGAATTGCCACGGCCCGGTAGCCCCAACCCTTGATACCGCGTTAGGATCAAGTTTCGACTCAACTATGGATAGGAATTTTATTTCTTCGGGAATGCCGGCATCACGGAAAGCTTTTTCATAAATAGGAAAGTAATACTTAGCAAGCCCGGCAACTTGTCCCATTTCATCGCGGTTATGCATGTACAAATCAATGTAGCTTTGCACATATTCATTATAATCAAGCTGTATATCTTTGCGGACAGAATCTAAACGGCGCTTATAAATGCTGCCCTGGGCTCCAATTGGCAAGGGATGATTAATAACCGGCACTATGGTAGTATCAGCATTAACCTCATTGCGAAATACATTAAAACGACCGACTTGTCGTAAAGAAGGAAGCGCGTTGGTATGAATAATATTAATTAGTGAAAGGCAGATGGTAAGCGTAAATAATCTCTTCATTATTTGGATTTGATTAAGTGATGATGCTTCCTGCATCAGATAATTCTCCTAAAATATTAACTTTTTAAAGTTTTAAGAAATATTCAGAAAAATCTAACAGTTGATCTTCGTTAAAATGTTTAGTCAATAATTGTAATCCTAACGGCAAACCCTGACTATTATTGCCAGCTGGCAATGATATAGCGGGCACCCCGGCTAATGATGCTTGTACGGTAAAAATGTCATAAAGATACGTTATCACCGGATCTTTTTCTTCGGCACCTATCGAAAATGCGGGTTCGGGCGCTGTTGGAACTAAAATAAAATCGTATTCATCCAGGATTTCCACTGTCTTTTCCTTGATAAGGCGGCGTACTTTTTGCGCCTTGGCATAGTACGCATCATAATAACCTGCGCTTAAAACAAAAGTCCCCAGCATTATACGCCGTTTTACCTCTTTGCCAAACCCTTCGGACCGGGAACGTTTGTACGTTGATTGCAGATCATCTGCCGCCGGGCTTCGGTAACCATAATGTACACCATCAAAACGCGCCAGGTTTGATGAGGCTTCGGCTGTGGCCAGTATATAATAGGTTGGTACCAGGTAATCCAGTTGCTCAAAAGCGATAGGTTTTACGGTATGCCCTTCTGCACGTAATTTATCAATATATTTTACCAGCACATCCTTTACTTCGCCATCCACACCCGGGCTTGATATAGACTCCTGCAAATAGGCTATCTTTTTCTTTTCCGGTTTTTCGGTGCTGACAGTAAAAGACGACACCGGTTGCTGTATCAAAGTATTATCATATTCATCGGGACCGGCCATAACCTCGTACAGCAAGGCAGCATCCTCAACAGAACGGGTAATAGGGCCAACCTGGTCAAATGATGAAGCATAGGCAATTATACCATGCCTGGAAATACGGCCATAAGTAGGTTTAAAGCCAATTACACCACAAAATGATGCCGGCTGCCTTACCGAGCCTCCGGTATCGGTACCTATTGCAGCATGGCACATATTGGCCTGCACCGCAACTGCCGATCCGCCTGATGAGCCCCCAGAAACCCTCTTTTGATCTGCATAGTTTTTTACCGGGCCGTAATAGGAGTTTTCGTTTGAGCCGCCCATGGCAAATTCGTCGCAGTTACAGCGGCCTATTATCACAACATCCTGGGCAAGCAGGCGCTCAACTATGGTTGATGAATATATGGAAGTAAACCCTTTAAGAATTTTGGATGACGCAGTTACCTGGTGCCCTTTATAGCAAATGTTATCCTTTATAGCGATAACCATACCGGCCAGCTTACCGGCAGTACCATTTTTTATGCGTTCATCAACATTTTTAGCATTAATTAATGCTTCATTTTCAAATACCTCATTAAAAGCATTTAAATGGGCGTTCTTTTTAATCTCGTCCAAATAATTTTTAACAAGACCCTGAACAGTAATTTCCCCACGCTGCAACCCGCTCTTTATTTCAGTTAAAGAGGAATAAAATTTAGCCATGGGGCTAAAATAAAAAAACTTATCCGTTGAAATAAGAAATTATTTAACAGATAAGTTTATATCTTAAATAAAGCGGCAAAACGGTTAAGCCTTAAGGTATTAAACCTTAGGTTTTTCCTCGGTGCTGCCGTCCTGGTTTTGTGCGTCTTTAAATTCTTTAACGCCTTTTCCTAAACCTCTCATTAGTTCGGGTATTTTTTTACCGCCAAACAGTAAGAGTATTGCCATGATGATCAGAATAATTTCTGGTGCCCCTAAACCCATAATTTCTAAGTTTTATATAAATTAATATTGTTGTTATGATAGAATTCTTTTTTATGCTGCTTTACTTAGCAGTTATTAATGTTTATTAAGGTCGATCTTTGACTCAGTAACCGGCTCCTCATCACTACTTACGTGAATATCCGAAACCGGGATTGTGTACGGAACTTTATTTTCGGCGATAACCGGGTTTGGATGTTGTTCCACACTCTCGGCAACCGGTGTTTCATCAACCGGATGTTCTTCCATAAGTGGTTGCTCATGTTCTTCAATTACCGGTTTTGTAGTAGTTACTTCGCTTTTATCATTAAAACTATTTATCTGGTTGTTAATCTCTCGTTTAACATCCTCTGATGCATCTTTAAAATCACGGATCCCCTTACCAAGGGTACGCGCCATACCAGGAAGCTTTTCGCCTCCAAAAAGCATTAATGCTGCAAAAAGTATCAGTACCATCTCGCCTGTACCAATATTTAAAAATAAAAAAACTGTACTTAACATAGCATTTTTTTTAGGTTACAAATATAAACAATTTAAATATCTTATGGTTTACAACTAATTAGGCGCCAGCCATAATTTAGGATTCATTGGCTCTTTAACTTTATAAACGTCAAAATTCACCTCGGTTTCACCTGTTGACGGATCGGTGGCAACTACGCCTAAAGCTTGTTTGGTACTTACCTTTTGTCCGCGCGCCACACTTACCGATCGTAAGTTGCCATAAACTGTAAAATACTCGCCATGCTTTATCATTACTAAATATGTACCGCTCACATCAACTACCCTTATCACCTCGCCGTCAAAAACCGCCCTCACCGCGCTGCCGGCATTTGTACGGATGTCAACTCCGGTATTTTCACTTCTGATCCCTTCGGATGTATACACACCAAACCCCTGGGTTATAACTCCATTTGAAACGGGCCATGGCAACCGGCCTTTGTTACCTAAAAAGTCATTTGAAAGCTTAGCCGCCTCGGGCGTGGCGTTCAAATAGCTTGAACTGGTTCGCACTACAGGCTTAGCTGCTACGGGCGCCGGCCTGTTTTCGGCCTTTGCCTTGGCGGCAGCTATCCTTGCTGCTTCTCTTGCCTCGGCTTCGGCCTTTCGCTGGGCTTCTTCAATTTCCCGGCGTATAGCAGCGCTAATCTCCCGGTTGGTTTTAGCAATTTTGTTTTGCACATCCCGCTGCTGCTGCTTTAGCTGGCCTTCATGCTGCGAAAGATCTTTTACAACTTTTACCTGGCTATTCTTCTCTTTACCCAGGGTTTCTTTTTCTTTTTGCTGATCTACCAGCAAAGTGCTTTTTTCCTGTTTGGTTCTGTCAAGTTCGTTTATTTTTACATGCAGTTCTTTTTGTGTACCCTGTATGTAACCAGCCTGCCGCTCACGATAGGTACCAAACTGTTGTAAATACTTTAAACGTTTGTAGGCCTGGTTAAAATCTTTAGAAGCAAAAATAAACATCAGTTTATTATAAGCACTTTGATTGCGATACGCAAAAAGCACCATAGCTGCATATTCTTTTTTTAGCTGATCCAATTGGCTTTGTAAACTGTGTACGGTATTATTACTCTCGGAGATCTGGTTATCTAAATTTCTTACTTCGGAGTTGATAATATTGATCTTTTCTTCACGAAGGCTGATCTGCGCCTTTAACAGGCTTAATTGTTTTAGGGTAGCCCTTTTATTGCTTGAAGTTTCCTGGTAATCCTTATTAAGCTGTTCCAACTCTTCAGATAATTTATCGCGCCTTCGCTTTAATTCCTGACTGCTTTGGGCATGCACATCAACCGCGATAAATACTGCTATAATAAAGAGAGCTGCTTTTAAAAATTTCATCAAACAAAAATAGGAATTATTTGGACGGCTCATACCTGTCAGGAATACTAAATGGATACTCCTGTTGCTGATCAAAATCAACCTTGGTATAATGCAGGTTTACTTTTATTTTTTTATCTTTTACTACCGATGCGATATTTATTTGCGATGGCAGGATACGGTTATTGGCCTGTATAAAGGTGTTATTAGCAACTTGTAATGATTGCCCCTGGCTTTGGCTATCCAGGTTTGTTTGTGTAACTTTATTATCGGCCCCAATAACAAGTTTATAAACCAGGTCTTCAAGATCACCGCTCAAGGTGGTATTTCCGGTCACGGTAGTAATATCTGCTTTTTCATTAAGCAATTCGGGAATGGCGTTACCTACTAATAATGATTCAAGTGTTTTATAATTAACCTGTTTGCTGGCGTACGTATACACGTAGCTAAATGGTCGTTTAAGGTATACACCATCCAACCTGTTTATCAGCAGTATGCTATCAGGTGTAATAACTGCACGCGCAACTTCAACGCCCAGTATAGCTGTAATAGATACCCATATTTTTTTATCCTTACTGATGCGTATATTCAGCGTTACATCATTGCTATTGCCATTAATATCCAGGTTAGTTTTTGCCTTACCGGCAAACGTGTTAAAATTTAACTGCTGGGCCCTTATCGCGGCAAGTTTGCTGGCTTTACTATCTACGGCTTTTACTGCCGCATCGGCTTTACGGGCAACTAAAACCTGTTTACGGGCTTTACAACTTACCATTGCAAGTAAGCAGCAAACTACCAGTAATTTATTCAATATATTTCTTTTCATTTATTTTACGATCTAAAACCGGGGATTGCTCTCCGTAGCCTTTGGCTTTCTTCCAGTTTTGCACGGCAGCATCGGTATTACCTAAGTAAAACAAAATATCGCCATAATGTTCATATTTAACTGCACTATTATCCTTATCGTGCGCCAATGCCTTCTCCATCCACAATTTAGCCTCCGGATATTTCTTTTGCATAAATAATATCCATGCATAGGTATCTTCAAACGACGCTGTATTAGGCTGCAATTGGTTAGACCGGGCCGACATTTGCACCGCCTTATCTAAAGCTTCATTTCTTAACGATAAATAGTATGCATAATTGTTTAGGGTATAAGCATTATCAGGATTAACAGCCAAGGACTTATCATAAGCGTCATCAGAGCTTTTATTATTTTTCAGGTCGTGATAACAATCTCCTAATAAAGAAAAACTTAGCGAAAGTAGTTCCTTATCCTGAATTTCTAATGAAGTTGCATTTTTAACATAACCCAGCGCTTTGTTAAAATCTTTCTTCTGCGCCCATGCCACGCCTACCAGGTAATTCATCCAGGCCTGGTTAGGGAATAATGAAAGCGCGTTTTCACCATCCTTAACAGCGCTTTCCAAATCGTTTTGACTTAGTTCAATGCGTACCAGTTGTTCATGTACGGCGTATACCTGCCCATCCAGTTCAATTGATCTTTTGTAAGCCGCTTTGCCTTCTTTCAACTTATCGCTTTGCAGCAACATATCGCCATACATGGCAAAGGCTTTACTATCGCTTGTATGCGTAATAGTTAATATCCTGCTTAATTCAAGGGCGCTTGCTTTAGCATTGGGATCTGGAAATTTGGGGTAGTAACCTGTAATTATTCTTATTTTTTGGTCGATATTAACGTCCGGTATCGCAAAGGCCAATTTAAGCTCATTAAAACAAGCATCGTTATTTTTTTTATCACGATAAATATCGGCAAGCGCCAGGTGAACCATCCCGTTAGCAGCATCCATTTTTTCGGCCTGTAATAAAACCTTTAAAGCTTTATCGCCTAATCCATTGGAATTATATATTTCTGATAACAGCAAATAATAACGCATCTGGCCGGGATTGGCAGCTATAGCTTTTTCAATATCGCCGGCGGCCTGGTCAATCTTACCTTGTTTTAGATAGATTTTTTCGCGATTGCCCAGCAGATCGTCAGTCATACCGGTAATTTGCTCCAACTGGTCGTAAACTTTTAGTGCATCATCATACCGTTTCAATTGCAGGTAAGTGTTGGCCTTATCAAAATAATAATCGGGTTTATCCGGATTAATATGAATAAGCTGATTAAATACATTTTCGAGTTTGCCAAAATTGTTGCTTTTTTCGTAGCTATCAGCAAGCGCTACCCAGTACCATTCGTTATCGGGCTTTATTGCAACCGCACGCTCCAGCAGCGGCTGGGCACCGGCATAATCATTCTGTATTTTTTTAAGATTGGCCAATTCATAAAGCGAGGCATCGTTTTGCGGATCTGCCTGGATTACGCGCTCAAACAATTCAGAAGCATGCTTCAAATTTTCAACCGTTTTTTCGCGCAGCGCCGAAAAGAACAACTGTTTAACCTCCATACTATCGAGTGAGGTCATGGGTTTCGAAGCAGTTTGCTTTTGAGCCAAAACAGGGTTTTGGAGAAAAAGGACAAAGGACAAAAGGCAAAAGACAACGCCTCTATTATAAGCGCCAATCCTGTTTTTTGAACCATATTTTAATCCCGTATTCTGCATTTTCTTATCTAAGTTAACCTTTCACCCCTCTATTTGCTCCTCTACTTCAGGCCAATTCCTGTGTGTCCAAATCCCCCTTCGCCCCGGGTAGTATCGTTTAATACCTCTACCTCGTGCCAGTTCACGGTTTCATGTTTAGCTACCACCATCTGGGCTATCCTATCGCCGTTATTAATTTCAAACACATCAGCACCCAGGTTAATAAGCAGGACCTTTATCTCGCCCCTGTAATCGGCATCAATAGTTCCGGGCGAATTTACAATGCCGATACCGTGTTTAAATGCCAGGCCACTTCGGGGTCTTATCTGTGCTTCAAAACCAACCGGCAATTCAATATGTAAACCTGTTGGTACCAGTTTACGTTCCATTGGTTTAAGCAGGATAGTTTCCTCAACGCTGGCCCGCAGATCCATACCCGCGGCATGGGCTGTTTCATAAGCAGGTAAACTATTTTTCGATCTGTTAATTATCCTGATGGTCATCTTTTAAATATAATTTTTAATTCGTTGCGTTCAAAATAAAATGCGGCTAAAGCAAATAACAGAAAAAGCCCGTTACCCACAAATATATTCCTGTTGAATACCGTGAACGATAAAAACACCAGCACCACTGATACTATAATATAAGCCAGGTTCTTTTTCAGATTATAGGGGATTGGGTAGTTTTTTTGCCCCCACAAGTATGATAGCACCATCATTGTAGCATAAGCCGCCAAGGATATCCAGGCCGAGGCCATATAACTGTATTTTGGAATAAAGAACCAATTTAAAGTAATGGTTAATATAGCGCCGATACCCGATATATATAATCCGTATTTGGTTTGATCTGACAGTTTATACCAAACTGACAGGTTCATGTAAATGCCTAAACTTAAGTACCCAAACAGCAGTAACGGCACCACACCCAAACCCGACCAGTATATGTTATCGGCTGTATGTTTGCCAAAAATAATCACCGCTAAAATATTAACGTTTGCAGTAAGCGCTACGCATATCAAAGCAACAGTAATTACAAAATAAGTCATGATACGGGCATATGTTTCGCCTGCATTTTTATTTTTTGAATGACTAAAAAAGAAGGGTTCGGCACCTAAACGGAAAGCCTGTACAAAAATACTCAGGAACAAAGCTATTTTAGCGCATGTTCCGTAAATGCCAACCTGCTGATCACCAATGGCATGCGGAAGCATTTGCTTAAGCATTACCTTATCTATTGATTCGTTGATGATGAATGAAATATTTGCGATCAATATAGGCCAGCTGTATACAAACATTTCTTTGAATATAAACAGATCAAACTTAAGTTTCAGCTTTAATATTTCTGGTAACAGCAAAAAGATGGTTAGTATACTGGCTATGGCGTTGGCTAAAAAAACATAGCCAACCCAATGCGGCCTGTACCAGCTTGCTATCCATTGCGCGCCCGGCAGTTGGTGATTAATTATAAATGGCAGGCCAAACAGGAAAAACAAATTAAGCAGCATTACAAACAAAATGTTAGTACACTTAATAAAGGCATATTTAACAGGTCTTCCGTCTGCACGGATCTTAGCGAATGGGATTACGCAAAAAGCATCGGCAACCAGTATGATGAGAAAATTTTTAACATAAAAAGTGTAGTCTGCATGGTCCTTAGTCACTCCCGCCTGTGTATATTCAATAATGTTATCCAAAAAAAGAAAACTGAACAATAGGAAAACTAATGAAACTGCTATAACTGCACCAAAAGCGTTATTATAAACCTGCTGCTTATTATCAGATTTTTTTTGCAGATACCTGAAATAGGTTGTTTCCATGCCAAATGCCAGTATCGCATTAACAATAGAAGCATTACCATACAAGGTTGTGAAAATACCAAGGCCACCTACAGGCAGCGTTCGGGTGTAAATTGGCGTAAGCACAAAATATATCATCCGGGAAATGATGGTGCTTAGACCGTATATGGCTGTTTGCCCTGCAAACTTTTTAGCGGTTGACAATGTATTTATTTAATGAGGTAAATGATAAAGCCCGTAATAATTATAAGCGCTTTTTTACAACCTCAAAATTACGATAGTTTTTTAATTCGTCCTCATGGGTTTCAACAGAAGTAACCTGGGCATCTTCCGGCCCTTCGTTACACCAATCTATAAACATTTCAATGATTGTATCGTCGGCTTCGGCTTCAATGTAAACATCGCCATTGGGTTCATTTTTAACAAAGCCCCTCACGCCCAGCTGATCAGCTACCGCCTTGGTTGCTTTACGATAAAATACACCCTGAACTTTGCCTTTAACTATAATATTGAGATGTTTCATCAATTTGAGGATTTGGTAATTTGAAAATTCAGCTGTAAAGTTCTTCATTTTCAAATTACCAAATCTTCAAATTTTCAAATTAAATTAATCTCTTAACTTTTGATTCGGGTGTTATCTTCAAGCCATCCAAACCTGTTATTAAATTAAGGCCAGGTGTTTTCCCTGGCTGTAATGAGCCTTTCTCGTCATCAATACCCAGAAACTCTGCCCCGTTAAGCGTGCCCCATTCTATTAACCGCTGTGTACTTATTGCAGGAAATTTTTTTTGAATAGTGCGCATTTCGCTCAGCATACACAGACTATTG
>NZ_JBFUKX010000032.1:0-71369 GCF_056400605.1 Mucilaginibacter sp. P5_A4
TCTAAATGCCTGAAAAGCGGGAACTTGATAATATTTTTATGATAATAACTTATTCCCTTTTTATTAGTACCGGCCCATATAATACCTAAGTTATCCTTATAGAGTGTTGCGGTGTTTTGCCTTAATGAGGTAGGGTCATCTCCCTTATTTAGCAGATAGGTGATTGTCGCATTCTTTTTATCCAGCACATTTACCCCCCCATGGTCAGTTGCGATCCATATCAAGCCATCATTAGCCTGAACAATGTTGGTAATAAGGTTCGTTTTTAACTTTATCCCGGCTGATTCTTTATCAATATGCCTGAAAGTCCCTGTTGAAGGCTGGTAATAAAATAGGCCCAAATCATTGTACGGCAAGTAAAACCATAAATCACCATGGCGGTCGACGAGCAGTGCATAACGATCTTTCTTATTATTAGTTACCCTGTTAAATATGCTGGTGCGATAGCTGATCCTGTTAAGTTTAACATCAAGCATCTCCACCATTCCGTCAGTATAAACTATCCAAATATTGCCTTTAACGTCAGACGTGATATCCGCAATGGAACCTGGGTATAACGAGCCCCCCCCGTTAACACTGTGAAAATAACGCGTCGTCTTTTTGCTTATGGCGTTATATCTGTAAATGCCCGAATCGGCATATAAAAACCAAAAGTCTGCAGCGCTGCTGCGTTCAATTTTTTGAGGATCATTAACGGGTAGCTTCAAAGGACGTGACAATAATGACATATCATTATTAAACCGTTCTGTTTCCGGATCATAGAAACAGAAGCCGGGGGGAGTTGATATCCATAATTTTTTATCAGGGCCTTCAAAAATGCTTCTTATATAATCGAAATTAATAGAATTTTTGTTACTTGCGTCGTGCCTGAATACTTTAAAGTTATAACCGTCATACCTGTTGAGACCGGAAGAAGTACCAAACCACATAAACCCCTCAGAATCCTTAAAAATGCTGGTGATCTGACTGTGCGACAGCCCGTTACTTATATCAAGGTGCGAAAAACGGTATTGATTGCTTTGCGCAAAATTGTTCGTGTAAGCAAAAAACAACACTGAAACGACAATATAAAGTTTTAAATGCATTAAAATTTAGTTGAGATCTTCGAAATCGGGACCCTGGCCCTCAGCAAGCCGGTACACTTAGATAGTATAAAAGTAAGATAAAATCGTAAAAGTGGCAATTCCTTATCTACCAAGCGTTACTTCCCCCTCATTTTTGCGGCATTTTGTATTGATTAGTGCTATTTAGTGCCATTTAATCATTTATAGTCACAATGATTAAGATTGATTAAAAATGAGGAACAAATAGTAATGTGAGGAACAAATAGTAATGTGAGGAACAAATAAGGAACAACAAAAACGAATTTCAGTAACAAAATACGAAAATATACCGATCAGTCTTATTTGTAATTGCCTGAATACATGATGCTTAAGGAAAAGCAAATGGGATTTTTATTTTCTAAAATAAATTTACAAATACTCGATTATCAGTTATTTACGTCAGCTACTTACCGATACAAAACTTACTAAATATATTTTCCAGCAAATCATCGGTAGTAACCACGCCAGTAATCTCGCCCAGGTAGTGAAGGGCCTGCTTAATATCCATCGACAGAAAATCGGAAGTAATACTGCCGTCAATACCGCCTAAAACCCTTACCAGCGACTCTTCGGTTTTTTGAAGCGCCTCCAGGTGGCGAATATTGGTTACCAAGGTTTCGTCGCCGCTGAGCTGATCTTTGATGGCAGTGGTATAGATCTTGTTTTTAAGGTCGTCTATATGGAGTTTTTCTTTGGCTGAGACGAAGATAGTCTGAGTGTCTGGAAGTCCAGATGTCCGGAAGAACCCATCTATCCCTTCTAATTTTCCCTCTTTCGGACTTCCCGCACTTATTAAGTCCATTTTATTAGCCACCATAAGCATACCTACACCTGGCTTTTGCAGGCTTTCAAGGTCACTTTTAAGTTCTTCGAGGGTAATTAATTCAGCATCAAAAACATAGATCAACAGGGCCGACTGGCTTATCTTCTCCATGGTGCGCTGTACCCCTATTTGCTCAATTGCATCTGTAGCCTCGCGGATGCCAGCCGTATCTATCAATCTAAAATTGATGCCCTGTATATTCAGCACCTCCTCAATGGTATCCCGCGTAGTGCCAGGGATATGGCTTACAATGGCCCGTTCCTCGTTCAATAAGGCATTCAGCAGGGTCGATTTGCCTGCGTTCGGCCTGCCTGCTATAACGGTATTTACACCGTTCTTGATGGCATTACCGAGCTCGAAAGATTGGATCAGCCTGCCTACTATTTTGGTGATCTCATGGATCAGGCCTTTCAGTTGGTCGCGGTTGGCAAACTCAACATCCTCTTCGGCAAAGTCAAGTTCCAGCTCAATCAGCGAAGCAAAATTTACCAGTTGTTCGCGCAGGGTTTGCAACTGGGTACTAAAACCGCCCCTCAGTTGCTGCAAAGCCACCTGTTGCGATGCTTTGGAGTTGGAGGCAATCAGATCGGCAACAGCCTCGGCCTGGGATAAATCGAGCTGGCCGTTGAGAAAAGCCCTTAACGTAAACTCACCAGGCTTTGCAGAACGTGCCCCTTTTTTGATGAGCAACTTAATGATACTTTCAATAATATAACCCGAAGCATGGCAGGAAATTTCAACCACATTCTCGCGGGTGTATGACCGTGGCGCCACAAACAAGGAGGCCAGCACCTCATCCAAAACCAAATCGCCATCCACAATATGGCCGAAATGAATGGTATGTGAAGCTTGCTTAGTTAAATCCTTACCCTTCCAAACGCTGTTGGCTATGGCAATGGCATCGAACCCCGAAAGGCGGATCACCGCAATAGCGCCCATTCCGTTTGGGGTGGCAAGGGCAACGATAGTATCTTCGGAGTTGTGAGTTGTGAGTTGTGAGTTGTGAGTGTCCATAGTCGATGGTCAATAGTCCATAGCAAAAGGACTAAGGCACAAAAGTCGCAATTTAAGATCAATCTTCCTATCATCCTTTTGTAACCTAACTATAGACCATCGTCCATGGTCTATGGACTAAAAAAACTACCTTTGTCCCTATTATGGTAACTTTTTTTGAAGCTTCGCTCGATACTATTTCGGTACATCATGTTGGCAATCCATTGCAGGATGAGATGTACTCCTTGTCAGATAATCCGCTGGAATTGAAGGATGATATTATCCCCAATTTGTTGATGCAATACTTTTTAAAACCTTTTGAAAAAGCCAACGAGGTTTACCACCTGATGCACAGCAGCGGCGATCTCGCCCTTAACGAACTGCACAACTTTGCCACACAGGTATTTGAGGATAAAGAAAAGTTTCATGAGGCATCTGAAAAGATTGCCAAACACCTGTACAAAGTAACCACCCACCCCAACATCAAAGGCGGCGAACTTTATGTGGTGTACTTTAACAAGGTACAAATTGAAGGAAACCCACTGGATGCTATCGGCATTTTTAAATCAGAGAATAAAGAGACCTACCTGAAAGTTTACCCGGATAAGGGTGGTTTCCAGGTTGATTATGAGCAGGATGCCATCAACATCAACAAACTGGATAAAGGTGTTTTGATCTTTAATATCGAAAAAGAGAACGGTTATAAAGTAGTTGTTGTTGATAAAACCAATGGCGGACAAGATGCTGCCGTGTATTGGAAAGACGAGTTTTTACAACTCAGGATCCGTAACGACAGCTATAACCAAACCAGCAATACCCTGGGTATCTACAAAAATTTTGTTACCCAAAAGCTCGACGACCAGTTTGAAATGAGCAAGGCCGATAAAATTGACCTGCTTAACAAATCTATGAAGTATTTTAAGGAGAAAGAAACCTTTGATATGGACGAATTTGCCGGCGAAGTAATAGGCAACCCCGAAGCCATCGAATCGTTCAAAAATTTCAAGAACCAGTACGAGCAGGAGTTCGACAGCCCCATTGCCAACACCTTCGAAATTTCAGGCAATGCCGTAAAAAAGCAAGCCCGCGATTATAAAAGTGTACTAAAGCTTGATAAAAACTTCCACATCTATATCCACGGCGACAAAGAGCTCATTGAAAAAGGCTTCGACGACGGCAAGGCGATGAACTTTTACAAGGTTTATTTTAAGGAAGAAGCGTAGAGAATATAATCCCTATTTTAAGTATATTTGGATAAAGGAAAATAAAATGATCATTGAAAGAAACAGCAAAGAAGTCATCATAAGATTACCAGCCTCGGTTAATACTGATGACCTGCAGGATTTTATTGATTATGCCCGCTATAAAGAACTTACCTCAAAAAGCAAGGCTACCCAAAAAGAAATTGACGAACTGGCCAAAATTATTAATAAAGATTGGTGGGCAGAAAACAGAAAGCGCTTTATTAAATAACTATTAACTGTCATTCTTTATCTGATAATGAAAGTTGTAGTTGATACCAATATTATATTTAGTGCCCTCTTAAATCCAGGAAGTAAAATTGGAAAGATTGTTATTAATTCTAAAAATCACCTTCAATTTTATACTTGTGATTTCTTAAAAACCGAGCTTTTAAAACATCGTAATAAGTTACTTAAGCTCACTAAACTTTCTACTCGAGAACTTGAGGAATTAGAATTTTTAATCACCAAGCGTATTACATTTGTAAACGAAGGTTTACTACCTGTAAAAATTATTATGGCTACAGAAAAAGTGTTAGAAGATATCGATTTAAACGATACTCCTTTTGTTGCTTTAACTAAACACATCAAAGCAAAACTTTGGACCGGCGATAAAGAGTTGACTATAGGTCTTCAATCAAAAAAATTTATCGACACACTAACAACCAACGATCTATCTGATCTATTGGATAAATTGGAAGCGTAGAGACATATGTATAATTCAAAATCGTGAAGGTTTATCAAAAAATATCCTATCTGATAAACCTTTTTTATTGTTTTAAGTCCTACCTGCAACATTCAAACAATTTTTAGTTAACCAAATCACAACATCTAAATGAAAAGATCATTTATTATTTTATCCCTTCTATTTATCATTACAAGCTGTAAAGTCCCCAATTATGCAATTGGAATGGGCGAAAAAGAATTTACAGCTTCTCAAAAATACAATTTAGACTTAGTTGAGGCATCCCGGGGAAGATCCGTTTATAAAAGGGCTGTTGAAACTGATGGTAAAAGAGTAATCGCCAACATGTACTATTATTTTGCAGATGGCAAATTAGTACGCGCGGAACGTGTTGAATGCCCGCCGGAGATTATTATTGAACAAAGAAAAAGCTAAACGCATTAATTGCGTTATTACCAGGCTTACAGCATATGGTATTCTGTAAGCCTGGTTTATTTAAAGAGCTAATCCACCTCAACCAAACTACCTGCTCCGTAAGTAACCGCGTCTATCCTCTTCAAATGTAAATTAGTAACCGGTTTCACCACCAGTGGTATTTTTTCTATCCGGGTTTCGCTGGTATCCAGGCCGAAGGCTTTGGCTTCTGACTGGGCCAGTTTTTTGATGGCGAAATAACTGTTGAGGATAAAGCCTTCGCTTACACTGAACAGGTTGTTATAACTCAGGAATTTCTCCATGATCACAAACCTGAAATCGGCTGGGATCTTATATTCGTGAAGCGATGGGTAGTTACTTGTAATATCAATTTCCTGGCGCTTCACCATATCCTCTACTACATTGCGGAACAGCACGTTCACCCGCGGCTGGATCCTGAACCCTAAACGGTATTCAATGCGGATAACCTTGCCGGGCTCAATCTGGTCTACACTGTATTCCATAGTATAAGGTTCGGCGGTAGTTTCAATATGCACAAACCAGTAAGTATCGGCACGTTTGGGGCGACGGCTCATGATAGAGTAAATGATTTTTTCTTCTATTTGCTTACTGTTATTGGCTTTTGTTAAATAAATAAGGTGCGTGGCATATTTGTTAACAGTAGTATCAGCACTAAGTGCATTCAGCAGGGGCAGCTTTTCTTTGATATCAATAAAATTAAGGAAACGATTATTGATCTTGCGGGCCCTGAACCAGATGTACATAGTAAAGATCAACCCAACCTCGAAGCCTACAAAGAACAGTCTCTTTAATATTTTAACCGCGTTGGCTACAAAAAACGAGAACTCAACCGTTAAAAACACGCACAGTACAATGGTTACCAGCCACACGGGCCAGTGCTTTACGTAGCGCATAAAATAGTACATTAAAATGGTTGTGCTCAGCATGGCAATAGTGATGCTGAAACCATAAGCAGCCGTCATGGCGCTGGATGTGCGAAAATACAGCGAAACCAAAATACAGCCAACGCACAGGATCCAGTTAATACTGGGGATATAGATCTGTCCGCGAATGTTTGATGGATATTTGATAGTGATCCTTGGCCAGAAATTCATACTCACCGCCTCGCTGATGAGCGTAAACGAGCCGCTGATTAAAGCCTGGCTGGCAATGATGGTAGCCATGGTAGCCAGCGCAATACTCGGGATCAGGAACTGGTGGGGCACTATCTCGAAGAAAGGATTTACCCCGGTAAAATTCTTGGTTGGTGCCTGTGACAATACCCATGCGCCCTGCCCAAGATAGTTGAGGACAAGTGTGACTTTAACAAAGATCCAGCTTACCTGGATGTTTTTGCGGCCGCAATGACCAAGATCGGAGTATAATGCCTCGGCACCGGTAGTACACAAAAACACCGCGCCTAACAGCCAGAAACCCTGGGGGTGATCCATTAGTAAACGCGCCCCATAATAAGGGTTCAGGGCTTTAAATATACCGGGAGAATGTATCACCTGGATACCACCTAAAATGCCCAGCATCAAAAACCAAATTAGCATAATGGGGCCAAAAGCCGAGCCAACCACTTTGGTACCAAACTGCTGAAAAAAGAAAAGCAGGATGATTATGGCAATCACAATTAATAAAATAAGGTTATTACCCGGGATGATAACATCCGAAAAGTAGGGCACCAGGTTCAATCCCTCAATAGCCGATGTTACCGATATAGGCGGGGTAATTATACCATCGGCAAGCAAGGTACCTGCACCAATGATAGCCGGGATAGCCAGCCATTTGCCATAGCGCCTTACCAGGGCATACAGGGAGAAAATCCCGCCTTCGCCCTTGTTATCGGCCTGCAGGGTTATTACAATGTACTTAAAGGTTGTTTGCAGGGTAAGTGTCCAGAAGATACAGGAGATAGAGCCTAAAACAAGGGAGGAGTTAACCTTACCGCCCTCAACCAGCAGGGTTTGAAAAACGTAAAGGGGAGATGTACCGATATCGCCAAAAATGATACCGAGGGTAACTATCATACCCGCGAAAGTGATGTGCTTAACGTGCGAATTCATTTAATTAAGATAAAAATCAGGGGATTTGCAATGCGGTGATCCGGCTGCTTCAGAGAACATTGCCAGCCATACTGGTTTTTGGCAGCCGCAACAGGAAATAATATCACCATAAACTAATTTTACTAATAAATCCGCATGGCCAAAATACATGCCGACGATAGTCTTAATTTACTAATTAGCTATTTTACAAATACTTACCTGTTTTAAAGCAAATATAGTTGAGATGATAAAACCTATCATTTTGATAGGTTTTATCATTTTGATAGGAAAGAAGGGAAAGGCATGTTCAAGATATTTTTTACGAAATTGACCTAAAAACTACAGGATTATGCCGAATTTATTTCGGCATCCACATACAAAGTGCACAACATAATGGCTACCCTGTCTTGTCAGATCCTGAAACAAGTTCAGGATGACTTCAGTATAATGAAAATCAAACCCTAAAACTGTACGCCCCAGCGCTCTTCAATCCCCAGCCCAAACAATGCAAAATCATACTTTACGGGATCAAGCGGATCAAATTGTTTTAGCCTTTCGGTTAGTTCAACGGCGGTTTGCCAATCGGTTTGTTTGCGGGTGATGAGGAGGAGTTTGCGGGACACCCGATCCACATGCAGATCAAGAGGGCAAATCAGGTCTGCAGGTTTAATGCGGTTCCAGATGCCGAAATCTACACCATTATCGTCCTTGCGAACCATCCAGCGTAAAAACATATTGAGCCTTTTACAGGTTGATTTTTGTGAGGGCGAGGATACGTGTTTTTTGGTGCGATGCGGGTAATCGGGCAGAGAGAAAAAATACGAACGAAAGTAATTTAGATGATCTTTGGCCTCCCATCCACCTAAAAGGGGAGCTTTTTGATTTGCCTCCTGTTGTTCCCCCTTCAGGGGGTTAGGGGGCTTGGGAATAAAGGCATCTTCCAACGAGTCGAACCGTTCATAATGATATCTGAAAAAGCTAATGAAGTACAGCGTATCAATATCATTAAAGGTACGGTGCTTAAAGCTAAGGAGCTTTTTAAGATCGGGTTCTTCGTGGTTGATAATGAAATCGTAGGGCGCACCATCCATCAGGGTGATGAGTTCCCTGCATTTTTTGATAATGGTAACCCGCTGTCCCCAGGCCAGGGTAGCCGCCCAAAAACCCATGATCTCAATATCCTGCTTTTTGCTGAATGAGTGCGGGATAACTATAGGATCGTTCTCAATAAACTCCGGACGGTTGTATTGGGCGACTTTAGCATCGAGAAAGGATTGGAGGTTTTCGATCATTACATATAAAAAACGTCATTGCGAGGCACGAAGCAATCCCCGATTTGCTAAGTGGACTTGCATGTAGGGGATTGCTTCGTGCCTCGCAATGACGGGTAGGTTTTAACTCAATGCCTGACGAAGGTCTTCCAACAGATCCTCTATATCCTCTACCCCTACGCTTAAACGCAGCAGGTTATCAACCACACCGGCTTTTTCACGTTCGGCTTTGGGGATAGATCCGTGGGTCATGCTTACAGGGTGGTTGATCAGGGATTCCACACCGCCTAATGACTCAGCTAAAGCAAATACTTTAAATGATGATGCTATGCGGAATGTTTCCTGCAAATCAGCACCTTTTAGCACGATAGATATCATACCGCCAAAATCGCGCATCTGTTTTTTGGCAACTTCGTGATTTGGATGATCAGTAAAGCCCGGCCAGTAAATCTTTTCTACTTTGGGATGTGTTTTTAGGAATTCGGCTATCTGGCGGCCATTTTCGCAATGGGCCTTCATACGCAGGTGCAGGGTTTTTATGCCACGCAGCACCAGGAAGCTGTCCATAGGGCCAGGCGTTGCACCGCAGGCATTGTAAATGAACCAGAGCCTTTTGTACAATTCCTCATCGTTCATCATCAGGGCGCCCATTACCACGTCGCTATGCCCACCGATGTACTTGGTTACGGAGTGCATTACCAGGTTGGCACCCAAATCAATAGGATTTTGCAGGTATGGCGAAGCAAAGGTATTATCTACCACAAAAAGCAAATTTTTCTCTTTGGTTATTTTGCCTATAGCCTCAATATCCACAATTTGCATGGTTGGGTTTGTAGGCGTTTCTATCCAAACCAGTTTGGTATATGAGTTGGTATACTCGGCAACAATCTCGGGATCAGACAGATCCAGAAAATGAAACTTGATGCCATAGTTAGCATAAATCTTTGTAAAAATGCGGTACGAACCACCATACAGGTCATTACCGGTAATCACCTCATCGCCCGGCGATAACAATTTCATTACGGCATCGGTTGCACCCATTCCGCTTGAAAAAGCCAGGCCGAATTTGGCATTCTCCAATGCGGCCAAACAATCCTCAAGCGCTTTGCGGGTAGGATTGGTGCCACGCGAGTACTCATAGCCCTTATTATCACCCGGCGATTTTTGCCAGTAGGTGGATGTCTGGTATATCGGCGTCATGATAGCGCCTGTAGTTGGATCGGGCTCCTGCCCTGCGTGTATTGCTTTAGTTGCGAATTTCATTTCAGTTGCGTGTTATGTGTTGCGGGTTGCGGGTTACTTGTTACGCTTTTCACCCGCAACACGCAACCGGCAACACGCACCTAATTAATATGCCCGTGCAAACAAAACCCTCTGCGTCGACGGCTTGCCCGTCAAAATGCATTTCCCCTCTTCCTGTTTGTTATCCAAAGGTATGCAACGGATTGTCGCTTTAGTTTCCTCTTTTATCTTTTGTTCGGTTTCGGCTGTGCCATCCCAGTGGGCGCTCAGGAAACCTGGCTGCTCATCCAGCAGTCGTTTAAACTCCTCGTAGGTATCAACCTCGGTGGTGTTCCCCGCGCGGAAATCGAAAGCTTTTTTGTAGATATTGTTTTGAATTTCTTCTAATAAAGCTTCAATATATTGGGTCAAACCTACCTGGTTAACAGTCTCTTTGGTTTTTGTATCACGGCGGGCCAGTTCCACTGTTCCGTTTGTCATGTCGCGGCTGCCAATGGCAACGCGCAATGGAACGCCTTTCAACTCGTACTCGGCAAATTTCGCTCCGGGGCGGTGGGTATCGCGATTATCAAATTTCACAGAAATACCTTTACCCTTCAGTTCCTTTTTTAAAGTATCTACATAGGCAGATATATTATCCAATTCTTCCTGATGCTTGTAAATAGGCACAACTACAACTTGTATAGGGGCCAGTTTTGGTGGCAGTACCAGGCCGGCATCATCACTGTGAGCCATAATCAGCGCTCCTATTAAACGGGTAGATACCCCCCATGAGGTTGCCCAAACATGTTCAATTTTATTTTCTTTATTGGTAAATTTCACATCAAACGCCTTGGCAAAATTTTGCCCCAAAAAATGCGATGTACCGGCTTGCAGGGCTTTACCATCCTGCATTAATGCCTCAATGCAATAAGTGTCCAAAGCACCGGCAAAACGCTCATTGGGGGTTTTACGGCCTTTTACTACAGGGAGGGCCATCCAGTTCTCGGCAAAATCGGCATAAACGTTAAGCATCTGCTCGGTTTCGGCTATAGCTTCTTCTGCTGTGGCATGGGCAGTGTGGCCTTCCTGCCATAAAAACTCGCTGGTGCGTAAAAACAAACGGGTACGCATTTCCCAGCGCATTACGTTGGCCCATTGGTTAACCAGGATAGGCAGGTCGCGGTATGATTGAATCCAGCCTTTGTAGGTGTTCCAGATAATGGTTTCGGATGTTGGGCGAATGATAAGCTCTTCTTCCAGTTTGGCATCCTCATCAACTATAATATTTCCGTCACCATCGTTTTTAAGGCGATAGTGCGTTACAACAGCGCATTCCTTGGCAAAACCCTCAACATGGCTGGCTTCTTTACTAAAAAATGATTTGGGTATCAACAGCGGAAAATAGGCATTGCTATGCCCAGTATCTTTAAACATTCCGTCAAGCACGGCCTGGATCTTTTCCCATATAGAGTAACCATAGGGTTTAATGATCATACAGCCCCTAACCGGCGAATATTCGGCCATGTCAGATTTAATTACTAAGTCGTTAAACCATTGCGAATAATCTTCGTCTTTACTAATAACACCTTTGCTCATATTGATTGAATAGAATTTGACTTTGCAATTATTGTATATTGCGCTCAAATTTATAAATTTAAAACTTATTCGAACCCGAACTTTTACAAACCTGAATATGAAACGGAACATTGCAATAGGAATTTTTTTCTTCAGTGCCTTTGCACTGAGTTCCTGCTCTACCCAAAAACTCGCTACCACCGCCAATACCGACGACGTTTATTTTTCAAATGCCAAAGCCGGTGATGAGCCTATTTACGCTACTCAGCCTGTTTACAATCAAAATGATGCCGATAATCAGCAACAGGAAGAAGATAGCGATGATTACTTTTACTATGATGATTATGCATCGCGCATAAACCGTTTCAGTTATTACTCTCCGTTTAGTTATTATGATAATTTATATTACGGTTACAGCAATCCATATTATAACGGCGGCTTTAGCTTAGGCTTTAATTACGGCCCGTATGGCTATGGTTACTCACCATACGCTTATGGCGGCGGCTTTGGCGGCTGGGGTTTAGGATATGGTTATGGTGGCTGGGGATTAGGTTTTGGCTCCGGATACGGCTATGGCGGCTGGGGATTAGGATATGGGTATGGTGGCTATGGTGGTTTATACGGCTGCGCCTTTTATGGCGGCGGGTATGGGTATCCAGCCTATGTATCATCGGGTACGCCGCGTCCTGTACGCGGTACGGGTAGCCCTTTAAGCGGGCGTGGTTCGGTAAGTGCTTATGGTCGCGGTACACGTATTGGCGGTCCGGCATCAAATTCAAGTTCAAGAACAGGCATAGGTTATATACCTGGTGGCCGGGCAAACCGGACTACCGATGGCATAACCCGCGGTAATTCGAATAACAATAATAACAGTTACTCCCGCGATTCGCGCCCGGTAAGGCAACAGGATACCAGGCCGGCAACGCAAAGTGTTGATCGTTCACAACCTACTCCATCATCTCCATCAAACTCGGGCAGCGGCTCAAGAAGCAGCGGCGGAAGCAGTAGCAGCGGCGGTGGTGGCGGCAGACCAGTTAGACCATAATTTTATCAGCATATATCTATGAAAATTAAATATTTACTAAGTGTAATTGCTATAGTAGCATTTACTGAAGATAGTTTTGCGCAGTATTCGCAGGATGCTATACGCTTCAGCACCTTTCAAACCGGGTCAACATCACGTATTAAGGCAGTAGGCAATGCAGGAACAGCTGTAGGCGGCGACTTAAGCTCGATAAGCGGCAACCCCGCAGGCCTGGGATTTTTTACCCACTCGGAGGTAAGCATAACGCCCGAGTATAATGGCTCAAAGGTAAATTCTACTTACCTTGGCCAGTTTGGTACCGACAGCAAGAATAACCTGAATTTTAGTAATGCTTCGGTGGCAATTTACCAGCGGTTAAATACACCAAAGGGCCGCGATAAAACAAAAGGATGGGTAAGTATTAATTATGGAGCCGCTTACAGCCGTACCAATAATTTTTACGAAAACATAACTTACGGCGGTAAAAACGCATCCAACTCGATAGGTAATTATTATGCCGATATTGCCAATGCAAATGGCCAGGTAAGCGAGGGCGGACTTGATGATTGGGCTTATCAGCAAAACCTGATTGATAGTTATAGTACTACAGGAGGCGGGTCTGAATACCGCAGAAATGCATTTGGCACCGTAGACCAGTTAAGCAATACTATACGCTCGGGCGGGCAATCAGAAGTAAACCTTGCTTTTGGAGCCAATTACAGCAATAAACTGTATTTAGGTTTAGGTGTATCATTATCAGATATAAGGTATAACTCATACAGTGTATTTAACGAAACAGGCAATGCAAACATACTTGTAAATAATATCGGCACCGATGTAGGCTTTAATTCGGGGTTTGTGCAGGATCAGATCACCAAGGGATCTGGCGGTAATGTTAAGTTGGGTTTAATTTACAAACCGGTTAATGCCCTGCGCCTGGGTGTTACAGTTACCTCGCCAACATTTTATACTATCGACGACTCCTACGATGAAAGCCTTTCAACCAAATTCAATAACGGAAGCAACTTTAGTAATGGTCCGCAGGATTATTCTTTATCCTACAACATGCGTACGCCATTTAAATTTACTGGTGGCGCTGCCATATTTATTGGTAAATACGGTTTTATTTCTGGCGATATAGATTACATTGATTATACTACCACCCACATCAGCAGCAACGACAGCTATACCGCCGATTTTGACAACGGTAATATTAAAGCGCTTTACCGCTCAACCGTAAACGCCCGCGTGGGAGCCGAAGCCCGTTTAAACAGCATGTTTTACCTGCGTGGCGGCTACAGCATACAAGGTAGCCCGCTTAAACAAAATGGCAGCGATATTAAAACCATAACCGGCGGCGTTGGCGTAAGGTTTGGCAGTTACTATGTAGATGCTACTTATGCACATTTAAGCGGCAACCAAACAGTTTACCCTTATGAGATAGGCGCGGCAAGCCCATCGGCAGCTCTTAAAAAGACAAATAACAATGCTTTCCTTACTTTAGGGTATGCATTTTAACGAACAGCAATAATTATAACAAAAGCGCCGCCGCATTATAAAATATGCAGGCGGCGTTTCATTTTTAAAATGACTTTAGATTACATCCTATTTCTGAACGAAAAAATTATAAGTGCCCGAGTCGGAGATATTGCCGTTTGCATCTATGGTAACCACGCGCCAGTAATAGGTAGTATTTGCTCCAACTGTTACATCATTCAAAAAACTATCAGTAATATGGTTTCTGAACAAAGTGGGGTTGTTTGATGGGCCGAAATACACATCGTAAGCAACGATATTTGAACTTACCGAACTTCCCTTCCACGTTAGATTTACTTTAATAGTACCCGAACTCATGATAGCGCCAAACGCGGGCGCGGTAATTTCTGCGGGGAAAGGTGCATAAGTAACAATCCCTGCACCAGCGTTGTAAAATTTCCAGGTATCGCTTTTGCTTACAACTGATGACTTATTTGATTTAGAGCTGATGTACCAGGAGTACGGTGTGTTACGAAGCAGTTTTGCCGTTGCATTAGTTGCTGATACGGTTTGGGTAGTTGCTGCTTTTGTTAAAAGATTGGTTATCGTTAAATCATACTTGTCTGTATTTTGCGATGAATTCCATGAAAAAGAAACCGAACTTTCTGTAGCCGACAATACTGTTCCCGTAAGACAGGGCTGATCTTTTAAAGGCGCAGATAAAGTTGCAATGCCCGGTGGGGGTGTGGGTTCTTTTTTTCCGCATGATACAATAGCCAATATTGTTATTAAACTTAAAATACGCTTGATCATTTTTTTACAATTTTATATCCGGATTTATTATTATCGAGGTTTAAATTAAGGTAGTATACCCCATTTGGAAAGCCCGACATATCAAACTGCATCACGCCCGACTGATTTGTATATTTACTATTAAGCATCGTTTTGCCACTCATTGTGTTAACTATGTTTACGCCTATGTTATTAACAGTTTGGTTACCAATATTCACGTTAAGCACATTTTGAAATGGATTGGGAAATGGAATAATTTTATCGGCCACTACAATAACTTTTTCTACTACGCCCTGGCATAAGTTATCGGTAGTGATACTTAATTTATTGTATCCTGCGGCAAGCGGTAAGCTTATTTGCTTTTCAGTTGTGTTATAGGTCATACTGTTTAACACTATCCTGAAAGAAGTTCCGCCATCCAACTGTAAATTCAGGTTATTTAGCTTTTGATCAACCGTTGAATAAACCGACAGGTCCTTAGGTTCGGTAACCTTTAACTGGAAACATTGGCTGTATATTTCACCGTCGACCGAAAAACAAATACTGTAGTTACCCGGCGAAAGATTGTTTATAGAAAGTGAATCGGTAAAAGGATAGGATTTGTTAATGTTATTGCCCGAAAAAGCTGCAGAATATTTGAGCCGCTGCTGCGCAGCTATGTGAATAGATCCATTATTGCTGCCTTTACAGGTTGCACCGGCAATACTTATTTTAAAGTTACCAGGTGGCAGCTGCAACTGCGATAAAACACTGGTATACAATGAATACGTGGTGTAATTATTAGCAGTAATTGCTACCGAATATCCTCCCGTTTTTGTAGCTACATAGGTACTGGCCGTGGCCCCGCTGATGTTTTTTCCATCTGCGGCCCATTGGTAAGTATAACCGGTAGTTGGGGAAGCCGATAGAGTAACACTGCCCCCGTTAACAATAGTAGTTGAACCCGTGGCTGCAATAACAGGTACAGGGGCCACAATAAGCTTACCGGCAACATAGTTAAACGAATAATTTTTAGCATCGGCTCCTTTTACCGTTATGGGATAAGTACCGGCTGCCGAACCCGAAGTAGCTGTTGTACTAATGGATGGCCTGGTAATTAATACAGTTGTATCCTCGGCATAAACAAAGCCTTTGTAATTGGCCGTTAAAGGCGGATTATCTTTTAGCGCTGTTTTTATTTTATCATCGGCAGTAACGGTTAAAACCGCTTTATTAACCGTTAAAGGCTGACTAACCGGCGTAGCGGCCTTATAATTGCTATTTCCATCCTGATTGGCGGTGATAGTAGTGGTGCCTGCGCCGGTAATATGAATTTTGTTGCTCACAATAGTTGCAACAGCAGGATTGCTGCTGCTGTATTTTATGGCAATCAGCGTATCGGTACTTGTTGCCGGTGGCGCATAATCAACATTGCCATAGCTAAGCGGCGATAGCTTATTAAACGTAATGGTTTGGGTAGCAATACCAACACTGATATTAATTTTATTGTTTGCCGAGCCACTATTATTATAGGCTGTTATTACATAATCTTTGGCGGCGGTAACCGTTGTGGGAGTTCCAACAATTGTGCCTGTACTATCAATACTTAAACCAGCGGGCAGGCGGGGGCTCACAGTATAGCCATTAACAGCTACTTTCCGAATCCGGTCGTTACCCTGATCGGCAATCAACAGGTTGTTCTGCCCGTCAAAGGTTAAACCCATACTTCCCCTATAGCTGCTTAAAGTATCGGTAGCATCGTTAAAAGTTCTGTATGAGCCACCAGAAAATGGATGCGACCCTATTTGTTTACCATTACCATCAAACTGTATTATACCAAAATCCTCTACAGTTGACAGGTATACCCGGTTTAAGTTATCAACAGCAATACCGTAAGGTGATGTATAGGTAGTATCAGTAAAATTGCTAACCCAGCCCGGATTACCAGGAATAACCTTCCTTATACAGTTATTCCCCTGATCGGCTACATATATTACTCCATTCTTATCAACCGCGACGCTGTACGGTATTTTAAAAGTTGCTCTTGTGGTAATTCCGTCTGCACGTCCGGGCGCACCTGTACCGGCTATAGTAGTTACATCTCCCCGTGGCGAAATCCTCCTTATCTTGTTATTATAAGTATCTGCTACTATGATATCGCCCGATAGCGGATCGAAAACTAAGCTATAGGGAAGGTTAAAGCGTGCTGATGTACCGTTTGCATCTTTATTTCCATAGTTCACACTACCGGCAAACGTACTTACGAAACCGGTTGGTGTAATCTTCCTGATCATGTTATTGCCAAAATCAGCTACATACACGTTATCGTTTTTATCTACTGTTACTCCTGTAGGATAATTAAATCTCGCAGCGGTATCCTGTCCGTTTTTTGCGTCTTTTTTTGGGTTCCCGGCAAATGTACTTACCAAACCTTTAGCCGAGATCTTCCTGATCATATTTAAATTGGCATCTGCCACATACATATTTCCTTTACTGTCAAAAGCAACGCTTACCGGGTTTTCAAAACGGGCATATTTGGCCAGGGTGTCTTTATAGCCATAAAAACCGCTCCCGGCCAGGGTACTTACTTTTGAATAAACCTCATCGGGGATAGGGCCACCGGTACTTTTAGGGGCTACCGGACTTATTTTAGTACCAACAGTAAATTTTTGCGGAGTGGCATAACTGAAAGCCGGAATTTGGGCATAACTATTTTTTGAAAAAATAAGCAGTATTACAAAAGTTACTAAAAAGTAAATTTTCTTCATATTATCGGTTTAGGAATTTACAAGAAAAGTTTGAGTTAAAATTTTATGGAAAAATATCCAAAAAAACCATAACTATCAAATGGTTAAACAGAATGTTTTAAACATATTAAATGCGTATATTTTAATTGGTCAAATTATTTATCGGTTATCATTAATCAAAATTACAATACAGCCTTATTAAAATATCCGGGTACAATGTGCTGTACAATTAAAACAACAATGGCCTAATCGTTCCCCGATTAAGCCATTGTTGTTTGTTTATTTAATATAAGCCCGTTATATCCCCGAAAGGTCTCCTATCTGCTCGGTTTTTGCCAGCCGCCTGATGTCAAATCCCTTATTTGCGGCCCTTACCAAAAGCTGGTTGTAAGTTTGCTCGTCCAAAGTTGGGCGCCGGCTCATGATCCAAAGTAACTTACGATTGGGGTGCCCTACTACCGCATAGCTGTAATCTTTTGCCAAATCAACTATCCAGTACTTACTTTTGCAAAGCCAGGAAAACTGAACGGCCAGCTTCGAGTTTGTTCCTTTATCGGTTACAAAGGCTTTACCTTCGGTTACCTTAAGCTTGTCGTTTTTTATAGTGCGGTTTTTTACTATTACGCTGCCATCTTTGTTTAGTCCGTAAGTTGCCGAAGTACATGAGCCAGCCTTTTCAAAAGGTTGAGGGAACGCGGCTATCTCGAACCAGGTACCCAGGTACTTTTTCAGGTCGACATAGTTAACGGTTTCCAATGGTTTTTCCCTGGCTTGCAATGCTAACGCAGCTAAGCCCAGTACAACAGAAGTTGCCAAAATCTCTTTCTTCATGTAACCATAACGATTAGCACCTCCAAAAAGTTTAACCTATAAGCACATATTTAGCCCTCATATCTCCCTCAAATAATTAATTACCTTTGTCCCAAAGCATTAAAATTGGATATAATAGCCACATTTCTCGATAAAAAAGTTGTCAGCATATTAGGCTGTGGCTGGTACGGACTGGCACTGGCCAAGGCACTGATCAATGATGGCATGAGGGTAAAAGGATCAACCACATCGCCCTTCAAATTAGCGTCGCTTTTAGCTGATGGTATCGAACCTTACCTGGTGGATTTTTCCGTAGGTAGTGAAACCTGTGATGCCGGATTTTTTGAGTGTGATATACTTTTAATTGCTATCCCGCCTAAAACACGATCGGGCGAAGGAGCAAATTTTATTTATAAGATACAACAGATCATTAATGCCATAAAACAGCATGGTGTTAAAAATGTAGTGTTCATCAGCTCAACAGGAGTTTATGCCGATCTGAACGGTGAAGTAGATGAAAATACCGATCCTCAGCCCAATACCGAAGCCGGTAAAATATTATTCGCTGCCGAAAACCTTTTCAGGGATGAAGAAGTATTTAAAACCACCATTATCCGTTTTGCCGGATTGATAGGGCCTGGCCGTAACCCCGGCAGATTTTTTGCAGGTAAAAAAGGTATCCCCAATGGTAGGGCACCGGTTAACTTAGTACACCTGGATGATTGTATTGGGTTAACGAGGGCAATTATTGATAAAGATGCTTTTGGGTACCTATTCAATGGCTGCTCACCAGATCATCCTGCAAAATCAGATTTTTATACAAACGCTGCTTTAAATTCAGGATTTGAAAAACCGGAATTTATTGCAGAATTAAAGGAATGGAAGATTGTTAAAAGTGTGAATGCAGAGATGGTACTGAAATATCAATTTAACGCCGGTATTCAATAGAAAATTTTGCGTTAAGGTAAAAAGGTTGACTGTTCCACCGTTCCGGTGGAACACCCCAGGCGATGATATAACGCAGATGCTATAACCCTATCTTCCCATTCACCAATTCGATGATCTCGCCTTCCAGCGCAATGGCTTTTCGTTCAATCTCCTTACCCCGGTAAATTATATCTACCACATAATCTTTATCCTTATAACCCGAAGCGTTGATCTTTACATTCATGAAAGCGCCCAATACCGCTGTACGCGCACAAAGTGCAGCCACACCTGCATCGGTTATGGAATTAGGATTACCTGTCAGCACCATTGCTTTTATTACTTCCATACTGTTCAACACTGCCTGCATCACTTTAAAAGGAATCTCGATAGCGTACCTGGTAGCCTCCTGGATCATCTGATCCCTTGCTGCCTTTTCCTCATCGGTTGATTTGGGCAGACCGAATGATTCCATGATCTTATTAAAGGCCGCGGTATCCAGGTCGACCAAACCCAATAGCTCATTTTTGTATTGCTCGGCTTTCTCCGCCCAGTCGCTAAATTCCATCCAGCGACTATCCCAACCTTTTTTGTGTGAACTGAGGTTGGCTACCATCCCAGCCAAAGAAGCGCCCAAAGATCCTACATAAGCAGAGATAGAACCACCACCCGGGGCAGGGGTTTCACTGGCAGTTTCATCGGCAAAATCACTGAGGCTCATACTAATGAGCTTGCTATCAGCCTTATCTTTCAATAGATATTCAATAATGCGTTCTCCGGGAATAAACGGACCAAGCTCATCCAGCCCCATTGATTTTATGGCGATCCTGATCAGTTCCTTTTCGCTTACCCCAACAGAACGTTGTTGCTTGCGCAGGAAGTACTTACCGGCATCCAGCATAGCTTTCAAAGGAATCAAACCCACCAGTTCGCTGCCCGTAACGCGGATACCGCGCTCATTGGCTTTGGTGCAAACCTCGTCGAAAGCTTTATGTACAGGGGTTACCTCAATATTAGTGAGATTCATGGAGATTTGCGCTATACCATATTCTTCTATATACCAACCAATAGCTTTTACCGCTTTTAATGAGCCGGGGACAGATTTAGGCTTACCGTTCTCGTCCGTTATAATTTTACCGGTAACCGGGTCGCCCTCGCGCAAAACACGGCCGGCCTCGCGTACATCAAAAGCAATGGCGTTTGCCCTGCGGGTTGACGTAGTATTGAGGTTTACATTATAAGCCACCAGGAAATCGCGGGCGCCTATCACCGTTGCACCACGCTGAACATCATTCTCTGCCGGACCAAAATCGGGTGCCCACTCCGGCAGTTTTATCTTCTTGAAAAAGCCTTCATACTCCCCTGCCCTTATTACCGACAGGTTACTCCGGCTTTTATTGGGTTGTGCATTCTCATACAAATAAACCGGGATCTGCAACTCCTCACCTACCCGTTTTGCCAGTTGCCTGACGTACTCCGCAGTCTCCTCCATGCTGATATTACTGATCGGTATCAGCGGACAAACGTCCGTAGCACCCATTCTTGGATGTTCGCCCTTTTGCTTGCTCATGTCAATCAGCTCACCGGCTTTTTTAATAGCGCGGAATGCAGCTTCAATCACATTTGAAGGCTCGCCCACAAACGTCACCACTGTACGGTTGGTGGCTTTACCGGGATCGACGTTCAGTAGTCTCACCCCATCAACCGATTCCACCTCATTGGTGATCTGTTTAATGATATCAAGGTTTACGCCTTCGCTAAAATTGGGTACGCATTCTATTAGTTGGTTCATTAGTTCACTCTTTTATTAGTTCATTGGTATTAGCGGCGAGGCCACAAATGCAGAGAGACATTACATTCATCTGTCAACATTTCCTTCCGCCCATACCATTACAGGTTTTAATTTGCCTTGCTGGTATAATATTTCCCGGTAATCATCGCATGGGTAAGCCTGCATATCGGCAAGTTTACCTTTGCTTAAAACACCACGGTCGTTTAGTTTCAGGGCCTGCGCCGCACGGGCGATTAGTCCTGCAAAAACCTCGGCAGCACACAGCTTTTCGGCAGCAGCCATTACCGCGGCTTGCAACAACAAATCGCCCATTGGCGCCGAGCCGGGATTCCAGTCGCTGGCTATGGCAAGGCAGGCACCGGCATCTAACAGTTTTCGGGCAGGTGCATAACGCATCCCCAAACCCAGCGACGCGCCGGGTAAAGTTACAGCTACGGTCTCAGAGTTAGCCAATAATTTTATCTCATAATCGCTGCTGGCCTCTAAATGGTCTGCCGAAGCTGCACGTGCTTTGACAGCCACTTCGCTGCCACCTGTTGTAAATTGGTCTGCATGAACAGTTAGCTCAAACCCCATTTGTTTGGCTTTAGCCAGGTAGTTTAATGCATCGCTTGTGTTAAACGCGCTTTGTTCTATAAAAATATCAACCCGGTTACTTAAACCTTGTTGTTTTATAACAGGCAGCAGATCATGTAAAACATGGTTTAAATAATCCTGGTGATTACCTTTAAAATCTTTAGGTAACATATGCGCCGCGAGGCATGTGGATATGAGGCTTGCATTGGTTTTATCGGCTGCGGCTTTTATCGCCCGTAACTGTTTTAATTCCGCATCAATACTTAGGCCGTAGCCTGTTTTAACCTCGATGGTGGTCACTCCTTCGGCTAAATGGCGTTGTACCCGTTTTACCAGCAGCGCCGTTAGTGTAGCCTCATCAGCCGCGCGGGTTTGGGTAACCGAATCCCAGATACCACCGCCCAATTGTGCTATTTCCAAATAGGTTTTACCACTGTTACGCATGGCGTAGTCTTTTGCCCGGCTACCGGCAAAACAAATGTGTGTATGGCAGTCAATGAAGCCGGGAAGTAACACGTAAGGCCCCGTAATTTCTTCTATTTGTGCCGATGGATAGTTTGACCGCAGTTTATTGAAATCATCAACAGTTATGATCAGTCCATCCTCAACCAATACACCTCCTTGCTGGATGATGTGCAATTGCTCGTCCTTTAAAGCACCCTTTAATGGCAGCCCTGTTAAAGGAAGTATTTGCGTGAACGGACCTATTAGTTTTTTCATATTAGCTTGTTTCGTCTATTGCACTCGTCATTGTGAGAGCTAAAATCCCCGGACTCTGAAGGATGAATGACAAATCGGCGAAAGACTTAGCAGTTTTGAATTACTTCGTAAGTCTGGAATTCTCCAACTTGCCATAGGTAGGTACACAGCAATGACGAGTTTTATAAAAGCTTTAAGCTTTCGGCTTCCTACCACACCTTCAACCCAAACTTATCTGCCCACTCCTCTGCTTTATCATACCCCGCATCGGCGTGGCGGAAGATTCCCAAAGCAGGGTCGTTATATAAAACACGTTTTAAGCAGGTGGCGGCGCGTTCGGTACCATCAGCCAGTACTACCATACCGGCGTGCTGCGAGTAGCCCATACCTACCCCACCGCCGTGGTGAAACGAGATCCAGGTGGCACCACCCGATGCATTGGCCATCAGGTTGAGGAGCGGCCAGTCGGATACGGCATCCGATCCATCCTTCATCGATTCGGTTTCGCGGTTAGGCGATGCTACCGAGCCGCAATCCAGATGGTCGCGGCCTATTACTATCGGACCTTTTACTTTGCCGCTTGAAACCAGGTCATTAAATATCAGCCCGGCTTTTTCACGCTCGCCCATGCCCAGCCAGCAAATGCGGGCGGGCAATCCCTGGAACGAGATCTTTTCCTGCGCCTTTTTGAGCCAGGTAAGCAATGGTTTATTTTCGGGGAATGCTTCCATCAAGGCCCTGTCGGTTGTATAAATATCTTCCGGATCGCCCGACAAAGCTACCCACCTGAACGGTCCCTTACCTTCACAAAACAAGGGGCGGATATAAGCCGGTGTAAAACCCGGAAAGTTAAATGCATCCTGCTCGCCGCCTTGTTTGGCAAACTCGCGCAGGTTATTACCGTAATCAAAAGTTACGGCGCCTTTCTTTTGCAGATGGAGCATAAAGCCAACATGCCTGGCCATGCTTTTTAACGACAGGCGCTTATATTCGGCAGCATCGCTTTTTCGCAAAGCCGCTGCTTCATCTAAAGATAAACCATTCGGAATATATCCATTCAGCGGATCATGTGCCGATGTCTGGTCGGTTAAAATATCAGGGATAATATTATCATTCAATAATCTTTCCAACAGATCGCCGGCATCGCTTACCAGCCCTACAGATAACGTTTCTTTTTTGCTGATTGCTTCTTTTACCCAGGTGATAGCCTCATCATACGAATAGGTCATGCGATCGATGTATTGGGTATCCACCCGTTTCTGGATCCGGGTTGCATCTACATCTGCACCTAAAAAAACACCGCCCGCCATAGTTGCCGCCAATGGCTGAGCGCCACCCATGCCGCCCAAACCGGCGCTTACAATGAGTTTACCCGTAAGGTCGCCATTAAAATGTTGGTTGCCGCACTCTACAAATGTTTCATAGGTGCCCTGTAAAATACCTTGCGTACCTATATAGATCCAGCTGCCTGCGGTCATTTGCCCGTACATCATCAAGCCTTTGGCGCGTAATTCATTAAAATGCTCCCAATTGGCCCACGCAGGCACCAGGTTACTGTTGGCTATCAAAACACGTGGCGCTTCGGGGTGACTCCGGATGATACCTACCGGTTTGCCCGACTGCACCAACAACGAATGATGTTCATCCAGCTCCAGCAGCAGCTCAATGATTTTCCTCAGCGACTCCGGGTTACGGGCCGCCTGGCCAATGCCACCGTAAACCACCAATTCATCGGGATTTTCGGCTACCTGGCCATCAAGGTTATTAAGCAGCATCCTTAACGGCGCCTCCGTTTGCCAGCTTTTGGCGTGCAGCTGCATGCCACGCGGTGCCTTATACACCGGGTGGCTGGCATAGGTTTTAATAAATTCCGAACTCGTCATGACTGAGGTTTATATGATTATTAATGGCTGCATTATTGGCCGTAGCCAAAAATGAACCATCGGTAATGATTTGATATAACTGGTTGATGTCATCCGCGAACACACGATCGTCCTGTATAAATGGCACGTGCTGCCTCACGTATTTATGAAGCGCCTCTATAACCGGGGTCGATTTTAACGGTCTTCGGAAATCCATAGCCTGCGATGCGTAAAGCAATTCGATGGCCTGGATATATTCAATATTATCAATAACCATATGTAGCTTACGTCCGCTGATGGAACCCATAGATACATGATCCTCCTGCCCCAATGAAGTAGGCACACTATCGGCGCTGGCCGGGAAGCACAGGGTTTTATTTTCGGTAACCAGCGCGGCAGTAGTATACTGGGGTATCATTAGGCCCGAATTTAGCCCGGCATCATGGGTGAGCAATTTGGGTAAACCGTAACGGCCTTCGCTCATGAGATAGCAGCGCCTATCTGCAATATTACCCAGCTCGGCAGCGGCAACAGTGGCATAATCAAGCGGCAGGGCCAATGGCTGCCCGTGAAAATTACCCCCGCTGATGGTATCATCGGCACTAAAAATAACGGGATTATCGGTAACAGAGTTCAACTCAATTTCGGTGAGTTCTTTTAAATGAAGCCATGCATTACGGGATGCTCCATGCACCTGTGGCATACAACGTAACGAGTATGGGTCCTGCACCCTATTGCAATTTAAATGCGATGTATTGATCTCTGATCCGTTTAATAAAGTAAACAGGCGTTTTGCTACCATCTGGATACCCTTGAACGGCCTAAGCGCATGGATACGTGAATCAAATGGCCTTGTAGACCCCATCAGGCCTTCTAATGACATAGCACCTATCAGGTCGGCCCGATTCAATGCATCATCAAGCCTTTGCACCGCTTTTATAGCAAAAGCTAGTATAAACTGTGTACCATTAATTAATGCAAGCCCCTCTTTAGGGCCTAATACCAATGGCGACAAATTGTAATTTTTTAATACCTGCGCGGCGGGCTTTCTTTCGCCTTGCTCATAAACCTCACCCAAACCAATTAATGGTAAAAATAAGTGCGCCAGTGGAGCCAGATCGCCTGAAGCACCTACAGAACCTTTTTCGGGAACGATGGGGATAATATCATTATCGATATGCCAGATGATGCGATCTAATGTTGCAGGTGCCACGCCAGAGAAACCTTGGGCCAATGCCTGAACTTTGGTGATCAGCATCAACTTAGCAATTTCCTGCGGGATGGGTTTGCCTACACCAACGCTATGGCTTTTGAGGATATTACTTTGAAGCAGGCTGGTATCAGCCTCAGAAATGTGCGTATCACACAGCGGACCAAAACCCGTATTGATCCCGTAAACCGGCTTTTGGGCATGTACAATTTTTGCTACCTCGCCCCATGAGGCACGAATAGCCTTATCGGCATCAGCACTAATAACACCTTTGATTTTACCGGCTGCAAGATCAAGGCAAATACCGATAGTTAAATGGTTGCTGCCATAATTGAATGTACTATTCATGATTGGCGGATTTTAGTTCGGTTACTAATTTTTCGCTAATACGTTCTGAAAGGTTAACCGATCGAAATGTTTTTTCGAGCGCAGTTATGGCTGGAAGTAATTGTTTCGATGATGGATCATTGTCGATGAGTTCGGTCATAGCCTTACTGATCGCCTCCCACATAGGCAGAATCCGGGCTAATAACTTACGGCCGCTATCGGTTAAAGTTACCAGCTGCCTGCGGCCATCATCGGCACAGGTGGCACTGGTAACCAGTCCGCGGTTTTTTAAATTGGTAATAAGCTGACTGGCCGCCGGGTGCGAAACCTCGATCTGCTCGCTTAGTTCCTTTATAGATAAAGCATCATTCTTCGACAATAAATAAAACACCGGGAACCAGCTGGCATCAAAATCAATCCCCTCATTTTGGTAGGCACGGTTAATTTCGGCTAAAAAAGCTTCACTCAATCGCCTTAACCTACTACCCAATACCAAATAACCCAGGCTTTGATATAAATTCATAGTGCAATTTATATAAGTGCTTATATAAATCCAAATGTTTTGGGAAAGAAATTTTCAGGGATTAAAAAAGACAGGTGAAAACATTCGCATTAAACTAAAAACCAGCCCAATAAAACTTGCGAAGCCAATACCGCGCCAAATGAAACCCATTTATTGAAAAGATATTAACGCCCTATAAACAGGTATTTTTAATTCGACATCATACGCACCTATTTAAAATATGCGTATATTTACTTTATGAAAACAAGACTTAATTTGACGATAGAAGAGAGTTTGCTGGAAAAGACAAAAATATATGCCCAAAAACAGCACATCAGTATTTCTGAGTTAGTGGAGGGCTATTTTAAAAATTTGACCAAAGTTCCAAAACAAAAAAATATTGTTGATCTTGTTGAGCAACTCTCTCCACCAGATATTGACCCAAATGCAGATTTAAAAGAACTTTATTACCAAAATCAGGCAAAAAAATATGGCATCTAAAATATTTCTGGATGCCAACATACTGCTCGACTTTATCCTTAAACGTGAAGATCATTACAAAGAGGCTGCACAAGTTATGAACTTGGTTGTAAATAACAAGGTTCAAGCATTTATCACATCATCGGTTTTACATATTGCAGGTTACTGGATTGGTAAGGCCTACGGCAATGTTAAAGCAAAAGAACTCCTTTTAACTTTGTTAATTGATGTTGAAGTTATTGATATTCCGCACCAGGTTGTACTATCTGCTTTGCACTCTAAAATCGACGATATTGAAGATGCTCTTCAATACTATACGGCAATTCATCACAAGTTAAACTACTTTATATCCCGGGACAAAACACTGAAAAAAGACAGTATTACTGTATTGCCTGTTTATATGCCCCATGAATTTTTAAGCATTTTTATTTAATGATTTTAGAAGTAGAAGAAGAATTTATTGTTGGCGAGGACACGTTTTTGGATAGTGTAACGCCCGCAAAATCTCATGGCGTTGTTTTTGAAGATGACTTAACTACAGGATATTTTTACGCGATAGGAAAACTGCCCGGCCAGGAAATTCTTGATGCCCTGCATATTTACAATGTTGCCGATGTAACCTATAAAGCCAGGCACTGTAATATTAAAATAGCATGGACGGATGACTGGCAGTTTGCTTCCTTATTAATTAATAACTACTGCCACGCCATATTTGATTTTAAAAACAAAACAGGCTATTCGCGCAATGCTTTCCCGCCCAGTAATGGCAAATGGAAAACTAACAATGAACGAACCGTGTTGACGGACGAATTAATAGAGGATTTGCTGATGGGGAAATAAGCTTCCCTCACTCCCTTGCCCGCTTCAATTCCCGCAGCATCATCGCGTAATCCATCCGCCTTACCATAGCGTTTATGGTACTGGCAATCCTGTTGGCACGGGTGGCATCGGCTTTGGCGCTATCTATCCATTTAATAAAGTAACCGCGGTGGCTTTCGGCCAGGCTGTAAAAAAAGGCTTCACCTTCGGGTTCGTATTCAAAGCATTCCAATAGGTCGGCAGGTATGGTAAATTTAAAGTCGTCATCAGGTTCCAATTGTACTTTGAGCATGGCACCCCGGCCTTTGTGCAGCAATTTGCATATCTCGCGCTTTAGCGCCATTATAAAGTTGCCTTCACCCATAGGCATCAACGCCATACCACGAACCTGCAGGTTATCCAGTTTACCCTTTACCCTGAAAGATTTTTTATTCCCTGGTTTCATTTCCTGGGCTATATCGGCCGGGATTTCAATATAGGTCCACCCCGTTTTTTCGCCCTGTTCAGCAAATTGCAAAATAATGGTATTAAAGTCGACCATATTATGTGTTTATGATATTTCTGTTGCTAAATATTTAATAAAAAATACCAATTGTTAAATGTTTGTTAAATCGTATAAATCCATTGATTCTCCTGTAACGAATGGAATACTGCTGCTGTCTTATAGATATAAATTAAGAAATAAATAACCTCAAAAACAACAACGATATGAAAACCTTAAAATCAATAATCGCAGCCTTAGCTTTAGTAATAGTATGCGGTGTAGCAAAAGCAAACGTAACCACAGAAGGCGATAACTTAACCCGCAACTTCGCTATTAATACCTATGTAGATGCCATGACCCGTGGTAAAGTTCAGGGTTTTAGCGATGTGGTAGACCAATCGGCTAAATTCAATTTATTGCGCGGTAAAAACGTATTAAGCTTTACCAAAGGTGAAATGATTGAATCGATAAAAGCCAATAAAAATACCGAGCAAAATTGCACCACCAGCACAACAATAATGGAAAGCAACAGCGATATGGCCGTGGTAAAGGTTGACATGCAGTTTGATGGTTTTGTACGTACCAACTATGTAACTGTAGCCAATACCGGCAAAGGATGGAAAATCACCAACGTTTACAGCGTTTTTAAATAAAGATAGTTTTAGTTTAGTGTTTAAAATGTAAGTAAGTAAAGGCCCCGCCTGGCGGGGCCTTTTTTATTATTTAAAAAAACACTAATTCCACGAATTGATTCGAATTACACGAATTTTTATTAGTACGAATGGTATGAATTATTTCGAATGACACGATTTAGGATCCATTGATTTCGTCTGCCAGCCAATAATTGGCACCATCAAATTAGTGAAATCGGCTTTAATTTGTGAAATTTGTGTTTATTTAGTTTCATGGATTATGTGGTTAATCTTTCTTCATAAAACAAAAATGGCAGCTGGTTTTCGATACCTTTAATTACCCAAACTGCCCCCTGCTCTGCATATAATATAATTTTGATGGGCTTGTTTTGTTTTTTTTCCACTTCGGCTAAAACCTGCAGGCATGAGCCACATGATGTTACAGGCTTAGTGAGCATGAACTCATCTGTTTGTGCTGTTACGGCCATACTTTCAACCGGGTCATCAGGATGATTGGCTCCCCAATAAAACAACGCAACCCGCTCGGCACATAAGCCCGAAGGGTAAGCCACATTTTCCTGGTTGCTGCCATAAATAATACGGCCGCTTTGCAGGCGTAACGCAGCCCCTACTCTGAATTTTGAGTATGGCGAATGAGAATTTTTTAAAGCTTTAGCTGCCTCAAGGCACAGCTCATAGTCTGGTTTATCCAATTGCTTTATTGAATCGTGTTCTTCAAAAGCTATTTTTATTTCGTGCTTAGTCATGGCCTCACCCTGCCCTCTCCAAAGGAAAGGTTCTTTTTAAATGTTTATATAAAAACTATCCCCCATTCCATTAACGAACGGGGGATACAAGGTAAAGATTATTTTAATACGATAAAGGATTTTGCAGGATTCAGCGGAATTATTTTGTCCGAACTTGAATTCATCGAATTAATGAATTATCAGAATTTTAGAAGCATTGAATTCTGCGAATTCATTAATTCTAAAAATTCCGCTTCAGAAACTACACTGCAACCGGCAATGCCACCCCATCAGCCTCTTCGGCAACCAGCGGGTTAATGCTTTCGTCATCTTTTTCAACCCTCAGGTTGTTTACAATGTGCATCTGGCGGGTTGGCGTGTTTTTGCCCATAAAATATTCCAGCAAGCCTTTAATGTTGGCATCTTTAAGAATCACCGGGTCAAGGCGGATATCTTTGCCTATAAACAAGCCAAACTCATCGGGCGAGATCTCACCTAAACCTTTAAAACGGGTTATCTCCGGTTTGTTTCCCAATTTGGTAATAGCGTTGCGGCGTTCTTCATCGCTGTAGCAATAAATGGTTTCCTTTTTATTTCGCACACGGAATAAGGGAGTTTGCAAAATGAACACATGCCCGGCCTTCACCAGATCGGGGAAGAACTGTAAAAAGAAGGTCATGAGCAGCAAACGAATGTGCATACCATCCACATCGGCATCAGTAGCTATCACTATATTGTTGTAACGCAGCGCATCCAGTCCATCCTCGATATTAAGGGCATGCTGCAGCAGGTTAAATTCTTCGTTTTCGTAAACTACCTTTTTGGTTAGTCCGTAGCAGTTAAGCGGCTTACCCTTTAAGCTGAATACAGCCTGGGTCATTACATCGCGCGATTTGGTGATGGATCCGCTGGCCGAGTCTCCCTCGGTAATGAACAGGGTGGTATCCTGGCGGCGCTCGTGGGTATCTTCAAAATGCAGTTTACAATCGCGGAGTTTACGGTTGTGCAGCGAGGCTTTTTTAGCACGCTCATTAGCCAGTTTTTTAATGCCGGCAATATCCCTACGCTCACGTTCTGATTGCAGGATCCGTTTCAGCAAGGCATCGGCAGCAGCTGGATTTTTATGCAGGTAATTATCCAGTTCCTTTTTCAGGAAATCGTTAATAAAACCACGTACCGACGGCCCTTCGGGACCAATATTTTGCGAACCCAGCTTGGTTTTTGTTTGCGACTCAAACACCGGCTCCTGTACTTTAATGGCTATAGCGGCAACTATGGAGGCGCGGATATCCGAGGCATCAAACTCCTTTTTATAAAACTCGCGGATAGTTTTCACCACAGCTTCGCGGAAGGCAGCCTGGTGAGTACCGCCTTGCGTAGTATTTTGGCCGTTTACAAAGGAGTAATATTCCTCGCCGTATTGTTGTCCATGGGTCATGGCTATTTCAATATCATCGCCTTTTAGGTGGATGATAGGATAGCGCAGTGTTTCTACATCGGTATTTTTTGTCAGCAGATCATAAAGACCGCGCTCCGAAAAATATTTTTGACCATTAAAATTAAGTGTTAAGCCCGAATTAAGGAACACATAGTTCCAAATCATGCTATCTACAAATTCTGGTATAAAGCGGTAATTTCTAAAAATGGTATCATCGGGTATAAAGTTGATAGCGGTGCCATTGCGCTGGCTGGTTTCCTTTTCAGGCTCATCTCTAATCAGTTCGCCTTTTGCAAATTCGGCCAGTTTGGTTCGGCCGTCGCGGTACGATTGTACAATGAAGTTGTTTGATAAAGCGTTTACCGCCTTAGTACCCACACCATTCAATCCTACCGATTTCTGGAAGGCCTTGCTATCATATTTACCACCTGTATTTATTTTAGACACGCAATCAATCACCTTACCTAAAGGAATACCCCTACCATAGTCGCGTACGGATACTTTATGATCGCTCATATTAACTTCAATAGTGCGGCCCGATCCCATTACAAATTCGTCTATGGAGTTATCAATGATCTCTTTAAGCAATACATATACCCCATCGTCATAAGCCGAGCCATCGCCCAGTTTACCAATATACATGCCGGGGCGCAAACGGATATGCTCTTTCCAATCGAGTGAGCGGATACTATCTTCGCTATAATTAACTGGTTCTGCCATTTATTATGTAGAATTTTTAAACAGGCGCAAATTGCACCCAACTGCAAAAATATAGTTTCGGCCTTGAATTGAGCATTCAAAACTGTCAACTTATTAACATTATATTACCTGGGTTTAAACTGGAGGCAGTTACTGGCCCTGTCAATGTTCCTGAAAAATTCCGGATCTTTTTCATTCGTAAAACATACGGCCGTGATGGTGCCTGTATGGTTGCGTTGCAGGGTGATGAGCAAAGCGTATTTGTAATGCTTTGTTTCGGGCAAATCAAGCAGGTTAAGCAGGTATGATTTACCTGCATCTGCCCTGTAACGGGCCAATACATTTGCAGGGATGGCGCGAATAAAATTATCCATCTCGCCGGTAAATGCCGCGGCTTGCGCTTTTCCCATTTTAAGGTATGACGAATCGGGGTTTTCCTGCTCGTGGTTACGCTCGTAGCTAAGCCAGTTTTGCTTTAATGATTTTACCTGGAACCAGATCTCAAAATCCTGACCGGGAATTTCCATAGCGTAGTCAAAAGAAAAATCTTCATTATTTATGGCGGGGATCTCTCTAAAGCCTTTGGGAAAGGTAAAGCTAACATTGGCCTGGGCCAGGAGTTTCAAAAATTC
The DNA here is from genome assembly GCF_056400605.1 of Mucilaginibacter sp. P5_A4. Lineage (NCBI taxonomy): Bacteria > Pseudomonadati > Bacteroidota > Sphingobacteriia > Sphingobacteriales > Sphingobacteriaceae > Mucilaginibacter > Mucilaginibacter sp. P5_A4. The sequence goes on from NZ_JBFUKX010000032.1 coordinate 32,049, forward strand.
GTTAAACTGGCGGGTTCCATTAACCTGCTTTAAAGCAGGCGCGGGTTTTCTTTTAGGTTTGGCCAAATACCTGGACTTCTTTACCTGAGCTGTCACATCGGTAAGGCATAGTAAAAGCATAACCTGAAGTATGATGCGTTTAAGTTGCTTCACAATAGTTTTAATTATCAGTTGAAACCAGGGGATGTTCCTACATGTAATTTTATAAAAATAGAAGCACAATTCAAAATTAATTGAAATTTTAAAATTTAAACAACTAAGTTAATATCAGCTGCTTGCCTTCGATAAATAGTTTTATAAACGCATTTCCATCATTTTTATTGATGGATGTGAAACATCGGCATAAAAATACCGTATCTAAGTGGCTTTATAAATTTTGTTACTAATTTAGTTTCGATACAGATAAAAAAGCAAAAGCTGTTAGTTCAAATTCATACTACCAACAACTATAAAATATAAGCACACATGAGATACCAGGACATTCCACTTATTAATAATGAAGCTTTACATAATTTTGAATTAATTATTGAAGGCAATCGGGCATTTATTGATTACAAACTAAAAGGCGATAAGATCTACCTGATTCATACCGAAGTACCCGAAGAAATGGAAGGCATGGGTGTTGCTGCCGCTTTGGTCGAAAAAACATTTAATTATATAGAGAATAACCACCTTAAAATGGTGCCTCTTTGTGTTTATGTAGCCGCATTTTTAAAACGCCATCCCGAATGGAACCGATTACTGGCTGTACAAGTATAATATAAGCCATATGTTTTTATTTTATTTGATGGCTATTGCTAAGTATGATACATTACTTTAGCATAAAATATTTATATGCTCGCAAAACTATTTCGAAACCTGGTTGATTTTTCGCCCAAATTGAGTTTACAGCTTTGGCAACTATTTTATGAGTTTGTAGCCCACAGGTTTAAAAAACTAACCAACTGGAAGTATATGAATTATGGTTTTGCAGATACCCAGGGCAAAGTAACCGATGATTTTGATACACTAAGTGAAAACCTTTACCACCATTTGTTTAGCAAGGCCCAGCTTACCGGTAAAAACATTCTGGAAATTGGCTGTGGCCGTGGCGGTGGTTGCGAACTGATGCTGGCCCATCAATCTAAAATGGTAACGGGGCTTGATTTTTCTGAAAACGTGATCAGCTTTTGTAAACAAACCTATCAGCAGCCTAATTTAAATTTTATAGCCGGCAATGCAGAAAGTTTACCATTTGATAATAATAGTTTTGATATCATTGTTAACCTTGAATCATCGCACTGCTATGGTAATCGCGGTAATTTCTTTAAAGAAGTGGCGCGTACACTTAAGCCTGGGGGATTTTTTTTATATGCCGATTTTATGGGCCGCGTACATTATCCAAAACGACCGGCCCAGCTAACTGAATGTGGATTGAAAGTTATAACCGAACAGGATATTACGCCCAATGTGCTGCTGGCCATGGAACTGAGTGCGCCTTATAAGGAGGCCATGATCAAAAAAAATGTGATTAAGCCCTTTCGTAAACCCATTAATGATTTTGTAGGCGTTCCCGGATCAAATATTTATAATAAGTTTAACAGCGGCGAAACCATTTATTTTTCGATGCTGTGCCAAAAGGGTGACTAAGTGAGTGTTTGATTGAGTTCGACATAATATGTTCACCCTGAATCTTGTTCCCGGTAACACTTTACCGATTTATAAATTACACCAATAAGTCCACTTGATAACCAACTGCCTGTTTTTGATGGTATAGGGCGATGGTATGGAATTATCGCCATAAACAATAAATAAATCTGATGCCGGTTTGTACCGCCATTGCAGGCGTACATTGGTATTCATGTTTTTTACCTGTCCGTTGTACTGTACGTAAGTGGTAAAATAAAGTGTATTGCTCAGGGTAATATCTGCCTTTGGGCCAATTAGCCAAAAACTGGTATTGCCATAGGGTTGCGGCAGCCTAAGGTTAATGTACGAGCTGTTTAATGCCAGGTTAACATAAGGCTGAAACCGGTAACCCAATTGCCCGGTAATACTTGTACGGTTGCCATCCAGGTAATATCCACCATGCAGGGCATCAATCAAATAAGTAAATAAAGCCTGTGGCTTGGATGTAAACTGTACATCAAGTGTTTGCCAATGGTGTTGTGAGCCAACAGCCAGGGGTGTTTTGCCGGTATTGGTAGGATCAAAAGGCACCAGCAGCTTTATATAAGTATCAATACCAGATACCGAAAACGTATTGCGGTTGCGCAGGGTAATCAAATAAGTTAGGTTACTCTCATTATCTGTACGCTTAAAGTTTTCGTTGAAGTAGTAATTACTGGTTAATTGAATCCCATGAATGAGCACATTGCCCCCTTTAGGGAAAAAGTTGTGCAATATCAACGGACTTATCTTGTTATACCCTACGCGTGGCACATACCCAACACCGGCAGTATAATGTTTACCAACATACTCATCCTGTAAATAAAGTGTCCAATATTTACTTAAGTATTGTAGATGGGCGGCGGCTACTATGTCGTGTCCCTTTACGCCTGGTGTAAACGACTTTAATCCTAAAAGTTTACCTGTCCATAAATTACTTGGCGATGCCAGATTATACTCCATACCAATGTTACGGTTATAGGTGTTTCCGGGCGTTGCGGTACCCGTCGCATCTTTATTAATGAACATAAAAGCTATGTTCGACCGGCCGAACATTCTTCTTTGCAGGGTGAGCACACCATAGTTTTGTGCAGGTTGCGCAGCATCATTCGCTTCTCCGGTTTGGATATCCATTAATCCTACGCGCCAGTCCCGGTCAATTTTACCGGTGAGCCTTGTACCAAACCTTATAGGCGCATTTAACCCGATACGCCGTGAAAAAAATGGACGGATATCGGCATAGCCAAAATTGGCGAACAGATCGCCATTCTCTAAAAAAAACTGGCGCTTCTCCGGAAAAAAGAGCTCATACCGATTAAGGTTAATTACCTGCTGATCTACATCCACCTGCGAAAAATCGGGGTTTACGGTAAGGTCGAGATTTAAAGATGATGTGAGGCCAATCTTGGCGTCACCGCCAAAATCCTTTCGCCAGTCAGTTTTGGTTTTAGCAGTGTAGTCTTTAGATACTCCACCAAGTGCGTAGGGAATAATGGAGATATTTGTACCGGCGTCCGGCGGTAATTCGTCCCAAACCAATGAACCTGTATATGCCAGCGATGCAGTAGGGAACTGCCTTGGCACCGGCGCCCAGCTTGATTTTTCGGTGGTTTTTAAATCATTGCGGCTAAAGTTGATACCCCACAAACCGACACCTTTTTTATAGCGAATGCTTTTAAACGGAATAGCGGCTTCAAATACCCACCTATCAGGATAGTTCTTCACCACCGAAGTCCATTTGTTATCCCAGCTCAGGTCAACCTTGCCACCTTCGTACATGGTGCCATCCCACTGGGCTCCGGCGGCATTTGCCCCAAAACTAAAACCATCGGTACGGGCATCAAATGGATCAATAAAAACCAGGAAGTTATCGTTTTTTTGAAAGTTAAAATCACGTTTAAGCGACTCAACCATGTATTCGCCTGTGTCGGCAGTATAACAAACTGCAATAAGGTAAAGATTATTGTTATCAAAGGTCATCCTTACCTCGGTATGCACTTTGGCAAGGCTGGTATCCATAGGTGTCACCATGAAAAAATTATTGGCAGAATCTGCCTTGAGCCAGGCATCATCCATAACACCGTCAATAGTAATGGGCGATGCAGCCCTGCGAATGTGGTATTGATACCCCGCGTTCTTTTTTTGAGCTGATGAAGAAAAACACAAAAAGCATAAACCCGGCAGCAATAAAATTTTTAATAGTAAAGCCGGTTTTATGCCCTTCAATTTTTAATAGTTTAAATTAGTGAGAAGTTTAAACATGCCTCAGCCCGCATTTTATTGCAGGCTGAGACATGTTTTTGTTCCGAAAGATAATAATTACATATTAATCACTAAAGCTTTACCTGCATATTTAATTATTTTATCGGCTTTGGCTGTTAGTTCAACATCCGATCCGTGCGATCCTTTCACCATTACGATATTGAAAGTGCGATTTTTAAGCATGCCCGGGAAATGACCTTTTGTATCAGAGATCGTCAGTTTACGGGTTTTATCATTCCAATTGAAGGTAAAGGTTGCAAACTGGCCTTTTTCGTAATTGTAATTATCGTTCTCATCTTCATAAAACCTGAATGTACCATCGGCACCAGGATATATTCTCAATTCAATATTGTCAGCCGGTTTCTCCGTAGCATATTCCATATGCGGTCCCATCGGGATTATAGAACCTGCTTTTACGTATAAAGGTAAAATCTCGATAGGTGCAGCAGCGCTAATGGTTTGGCCCCCATCTAGTACTTCGCCATTCCAAAAGTTGTACCATTTGGTACCTGCTGGCAGGTAAACCTGACGGGCCTTGGCTTTTTTGTCGGCATCAGCAGAAGTGTATAATTGCTCGGTAACAGGGTTAACCATAAATGCCGGACCAAACATGTACTGATCTGGTATACTGTAAACCTTTTGGTCGTTCCTGAAATCGAATGGCAAGGCACGCATCATGGTATAGTTTTCGGTAGTTGAACGACCAGCCAATGAGTAAATGTAAGGGAGTAAACGGTAACGCAGCTTATCAAAATTTAACAGTATGGCTTTGGTATTGTCATCCCAGTTTGAGCTAAACAATGCGCGCTCACCTTTACCGTGGATACGGAAGATAGGACTAAATGCCCCAAACTGAAACCAACGGGTAAACAGTTCGCGCTTGTCGGGCTGCGACCAATCGGCAGCTTTCCAATGAAAATGGTAACCACCGATATCTGATGTCCAGTAAGGTAAACCAGATGCGCAGGCATTTATGCCTTGTGGTACCTGGTTCTTGAAATCTTTAAAAGTACACTCAATATCGCCCGACCATAAGGTTGATGCATTACGTTGTTCACCGGCAAATGATTGCCTTACTAAAAAGAATGCGCGCTTGTTGGGGATATCCCTGCGCCAGCCCTCATAAACGCCTTTGGTATGCTGCAATGAATAAGTGTTAAAGTAATCAATACCCTTACCAATACTGAAATTGCTTTGGCGGCGGGCATCCTGTAGGGCACCATTATCCGGCTCGCACTGATCAATCCACCAGGCATCAAAACCATAGCGTTTAACCAGGCTGTCGCGCGCCTGTTGCCAGTAAAGTTCGCGGGCTTTGGGGTTATGGGCATCGTAATAAGTATCAAAAGTGTGGGTAACTACGTTATCCCAGGTAATATCAGTTAAGCCACCCATTTTTTCTAAAGCATCATAATTTGGTGTGCCTTTGCCAAATACCGGCCATATCGAGATCATGGCATGAATGTTTGCCTTGTGCAATTCATCAACCAATTGTTGTGGGTGCGGATAACGTTCGGGTTTCATCACATGCGAGCCAATTGGCAAAGGATCCCAGTAATACCAATCCTGCACAATCACATCAACCGGGATATGATTGTTACGGTAATTATCTTTTACACCAATGATCTCTTTTTCGCTCAAATACCTATCCTGCGATTGGAAAAGCCCGAAAGCCCATTTACCAAACATTGGTGCACGGCCGGTTGCGGTGCGATAAAGATCGATGATATGATCAAACGTTGGACCATAGAAAAAGAGGTAATCAACCTGTTTACCGCTTTCAGATACGTATTTGAATTTAGTATTACTGGCTTCGGCGCCATAAAAATTAGATGCCGAATAATTATCCCAAAGTAAGCCATATCCCTTGGTTGATAGCAATACCGGGATAGCGCCGGTAAGATACTTTATCAGCAACTCCTGGTTGCGGCCTTTATAATTGATGGATAAAGAATCAAGCGGATGACAGCCCAAACCATACAATGCCTCGTTTGATGGTGAGGTGAATTGCGTGCTTACATTATAGGTGCTGATACCGGCGATGGTTGCCGGGGTTATGGTTTTATTTTCGCTATCCTCAGCAGTGATAACTTCTCCTTTTAAATTGGTATAGGTAATGGCGTTGGTAGCCTTATCTATCTTTATTTTTAATTTTGCCGTTGAAATTACCACCTCAGTTTTGGTTTCGGTAACCTGGTAAACAGTTGGCGTTTTCCAACCATTAACCACTACCAATGACGGTTTGGTTTCAAAAGCATTAAAGATGGTATACTTTACTTCAATGATATCATCCCTGCGTATAAGTACTTTCATCAGGCCTTTGTCTAAGGAAAAAGTAACACCATCTGCACCTTTTTTAAAGGATTTAATGGTAGCATTTGCAGGGATTGTTGCCATACCTCCCGCAAGCAAAAAAATCAACGCAATCGATTGTTTTATTTTTGCATTTAAGGTGAATAATTTTTTAAACATATTGAACAGCAGTAAATTGGTTTATAAGTAAGTGTAAGATTGACACCCGTTTTGAAAACGTGAATATAGTTACTTTTTTTTAATGCAGAAAAATATTTCTGCAGTGCTATTACCGGAACAATAAACATCTTGTTATCCTAAGCGAATTATGCCAGCAAATAAGCGTGTAAACGAATAAATAACCCAATCACTACGCACGGCAAAAAGAAAAAAACTTGGAGGTTATTGCTTTTGCAAACACCAGGTGGTCATACAACGCAGGTTTTGCACGTTGGTAGTTTTTATAGGTTCATAAAGCATGGCATTTAATTCATGCGTGTAACGCAACAGGATATCTTCATTTACCAGGAAACGTTCGGAACCATCGGGTAACAGGTAGCGGCTATTGCCTGTAGCTATTACTAATTCTTCTATACCAATGTCTGATGCCAGCCTGGCAAACAGGTACCCACCCGGCTTTAGCACCCGCCATAAAGAGCGCAACATGCTGTCAAAATGCAGCTCATTTTTTGCAAAGTGCAACACAGCACTACATATCACCAGGTCAAAAAAGCTATCAGTAAAAGGCATATCTTCTACTCCTGAAACGCTAAAATTATCCAAAGAATTTTCGGGCGACAATGAGGCTGATAATTGTTTTATCGTGTCAATAGCCAGGGGACTTTGATCAACCCCATAAACCTCATATCCATTCTGCAGAAAATATACCAGGTTACGCCCGGCACCACACCCGGCATCAAGTATGATTTTGCTGTTATCAAACCGGCCTTTTAATAGCTGATCGAACAGGTAAATATCAATATAGCCAAAAGTTTGCTGAAGGTTGTTTTGCATAGGTGAAATTAATGCTTTTTAAGGAATCCCCGAATCTGCTGGTTTGAAACCAATAACAATAACTTAAATTCAAATGGTTTTAACCTAAGGCTTCCACTTTTTACTAACTTTAGTTATGGCAACAGACATGTCTATCTTCATGCAGTTTCTTCGCAGCAGCCTGTTGCCTTTACCGGGAGTTACCCAAAAAATGCACTTTGATGACCCTGCCTTTTATGTAAATAACAAGATTTTTACCAATGTAAAATTAAAGCATGAACTGCTGGCTATTTATACCACCGAACGTGAAAAATGGATGGCTCTCGACCCACATACCTTTTTTATTACCAATCATTACACTAATTATAAATACATGCTGGTAAGACTCGAAACTGTATCGCCCGATGATCTTAAAACATTGTTAATTACCGCTTACCTGGCCCGGGCCACCAAAAAGCTGGTGAAAGAGTATGAGACAATGAGAATAGACGAATAATTATTTGTTATAGCTAACTTGTTACCAAAACACCATATAGGTTTAAAAGTTAAAAAACATACTTTTGCTTTTCCAAACCGCTATATGATAAAATTCTACTTCCCCTTTTTTCTTGTACTCACTTTTGCCATAAATGTCAGTGCACAAACCCAAAAAAATATTCAAAAAGATAGTATTAAACATCTCAATACAGTAACGGTACATGGCTATTTAAGTGAGCAGCCTGTGCTAAGCGTACCCGCTTCGGTAAGTGTGCTGGGTGCGGCGCAACTAAAATTGCAGCCAGATAATTCCTTCGTTACCGCATTAAACACGGTGCCCGGCATAAGGGCGGAGGAGCGTTCACCAGGCAGTTACCGTTTATCTATAAGAGGTAGTTTACTGCGGTCGCCTTTTGGAGTAAGGGATGTAAAGATCTATTTTGATGAGATGCCGCTTACAGATGCCGGCGGCAATTCTTATTTAAACACCATTGATATTGGCAGTATAGGGAGTATCGAAATATTAAAAGGGCCGGATGGCAGTTTGTTTGGCGCTAGCTCTGGCGGTGTAGTTTTATTAAGCCCGATAAACAGGTATAGCGATAGCAGTTATTTATCTGCTGGAATAAATACAGGCAGCTACGGCTTGTTTCATGAAAAAATTGCCTTGCAGCAACGCTCGGGCAATAACCTGTTTAACATCAAACAAAGTTTCCAAACCTACCATGGATACAGGCAGAACAGCGATATGCATCGTAATTATATACAGCTTGCAGATAAATGGAACTACAGCGGTAAAAATGAATTAAAGTTTTTAGGTCTCTACTCCAACCTTGCCTACCAAACGCCCGGTGGTTTAAACCTGGCACAGTTTACAGCCAATCCCCGCCTTGCCCGGCAGCCCACTGCTACTTTGCCCGGAGCAATACAACAACATATAGGTATAACTACAAAAATGTATTTAGGCGGCTTGGTTAACGAATACCATTTTACCGACCGGATAAGGAATGTGCTATCGGTATTTGGCAGTCATGTTGATTTCGCCAATCCATTCATCACCAATTATGAGCAGCGCAACGAAAATACTTACGGCCTGCGCACCTATTTTGAGCTGACGGGTTTACCACATAAGAACCTTAACTGGAAGGCGAACCTGGGCATAGAGTGGCAACAAACCAATTCGCAGATCAGCAACTACGGCAATAATAAAGGCGTAAAGGATACTATCCAAACCAGCGATAATATCCATACCAATCAGCATTTTATCTTCGGCCGTTACTCGGCAGATATGTTTAAACGCCTGCACCTGGAGGCTGCGTTAAGCTTAAACTGGTACGGTTATGATTTTAAAAATATTTACCCGCTTAACCAAAGTAGTTTTACCAACAGCAATTTTACACCGCAGCTGATGCCGCGACTGGCATTATCCTACCAGGTTACAAACAACTTTATCTGGCGGGCATCAGTAAGCCGGGGATACTCCACACCAACTACTGCCGAAGTGAGGCCAACCGACAATATTGTAAATACTGCATTACAAGCCCAAACCGGGTGGAACTATGAAACCGGTTTCCGCCTGCGCAATCACGATGAAACTTTACTGTTAGATGCTTCTGTATTTTACTACCGTATTAATAACGCTATTGTACGCCGTTTAAATGCCAATGAAACCGAGCACTATATAAACGCGGGAGGCACCAATCAGCCTGGCTTTGAACTATCGTTTACCGATTGGCTTATTCGTCAGAATGATACCCATTTTATACGTGGCCTGCAGTTCAATGAAGCGTATACCTACAGTAGATTCACTTTCAGAGATTACACTGTTACTTCTGCTACCTATTCAGGTAATCAATTAACGGGAGTACCCAAACATGTTTTCGTATCAAGCCTGCAACTTAAGTTCCCTGCTGATCTTTCTTTGTTTGCACAGCATAATTATACCTCCAAAATACCGCTCAATGATGCCAATACCGTTTATGCCAAACACTATAACCTGCTACAGGCAAGGGTAAGCTGGCAACCGCTTATAGGCCATAAAACCCGTTTAGAGATTTTTGCCGCTGCCGATAACCTACTGAATGAAAAGTATAGCCTTGGTAATGATTTGAATGCTGTGGGTAACCGATATTATAATGCTTCGCCGCTGAGGAATTATTCGGGTGGGATGAATGTGCGACTGTGACCGCTGATCCAGTCTGAACCGGAATCGAGTTAAAGAATGTTCAGGATTTTACCTAAATTGTTTGTCATTTTTCTGAAATCTGAAATCTGAAATCTGAAATCTGAAATCTGAAATCTGAAATCTGAAATCTGAAATCTGAAATCTGAAATCTAAATAATTCCCATCCGGTTTGAGTCCAGTTTGATAAGGACGAACAGCAGGATTGTAAAGCTGAGTAATGAAGATCCACCGTAGCTAATGAACGGTAGCGGGATACCGATAACAGGCACGATGCCAATGGTCATGCCGATGTTGATTACCACGTGGAAGAATAGCACCGATGCTACTCCATAACCATAGATGCGCGAAAATGGCGATCGCTGTCGTTCTGCAATATAAATAACCCGGAGGATCAAAAACAGGAATAGCCCCATAACTACTAATGAGCCTGCAAAGCCCCACTCCTCGCCTATGGTACAAAAAATAAAGTCGGTACTTTGTTCAGGAACAAAGGAATATTTGGTTTGTGTACCCTGCAGGTAACCCTTACCCCACATTTTGCCCGAGCCAATGGCTATTTTTGATTGGTTTACATTGTAACCCTTACCGCGTAAATCGGTGGTAATGCCCAGCAGAATGTTGATCCGCTCGGTTTGGTGAGGCTTCAAAACATGGCTGTAAATAAATTTTACGCTAAAAATAAACGATATTGAGATAGCCAAACCGATAAGCATGGTGGTAATGAGCTTGCGGTTACGTTTAAATAAAAATATAACCAGGGCTGTAAATGCCACCAACCCAATAATTATGCTTAGTGGATTAAACAAAAGCGCAACCACAAAAAGCGTTATTAAAAGACCCGAGACCACCAGGTAATAAGGTGATAAACCCTCGCGGTACAATACAAAAATAAGTGAGCAAAAAACGAGTGTCGACCCGGTATCTGGCTGTAGCATAATAAGCACCATCGGGAAACCTATGATAGTTGCAGCTGCCATAAATGCTTTTGGCTCAGCAACGCGTATATTAGGCCCGCTCAAATAACGGGCTAAAAGTAAACAGGTGGCAAATTTGGCAAACTCCGAGGGCTGCAGCCTGAAACCACCGCCCATATTGATCCAGGCCTGGTTACCGCCAACATTTCTGCCAATTACCAGTACCACTATAAGCAACAGTACAGTTATCGCATAAAAAGCAGGAGAAAGCGCGCTAAAAAACCTGCTTTCCAAGAGCAGGATAACCATTCCTACAATCACAGCCACAATTATGTATATAAATTGCTTACCATAATTGGTAGCTCCATCTATAAAACTGGGGTGCCTTTCATCAAATACGGCCGCGTGAATGTTGAACCAGCCAATAGTACACAGTACGAGGTACAGGAACACCGTTACCCAATCAACATTAAAAAAGAAACTACGCTGATTATTACTACTCATATTACTTGCCCGTTCCCCGGTTTGCTAAAAGATTAACCCAGCTACCCGGCTTTTTATTGTTTGCTGTTTTTAACCGGGCAGCTTTTTTTACAGAATCAGCCTTAAACTTTTTGATTGAATCGGCTTTTGCAGCCCGGATACTATCACGCATCCGCTCTTTTTTAAGGTCGAGCGCGTAAAGGGTAAGATCGGGCAGACGATCGGCGTTTGCAAAATAATCCACCGTAATTCCCGATTCACGGGGAGTAATCTTTCCTTTTAAATATTTTTCAACTATAAAGCTGGCAATAGGCGCGGCCCAATGCGCACCTTCTCCCGAGTTCTCAACTACCACCGCTATCGCAATTTTAGGGTTGTCTCGTGGGGCAAAGGCAACAAACACCGAATTAGCTTCGCCACGTGGGTTTTGGGCTGTGCCGGTTTTTCCGCACATGATAATGCCCGGGATCTTTGATCTCCTGGCAGTACCATCCTCAACCACGGCCTGCATCCCGTTAATCACGGGGTCAAAATATTGCGAATCTATGCCAACGTAATTTCTTTTGGTATACTCTGCTTTAATTACGTTTTCTGTTCCGATAGCTTTAATTAAATGTGGTTTATAAAAAAAACCCTGGTTAGCTATGGTACATTCAATATTGGCCATCTGCAATGGCGTTGCTAAAAGCTCTCCCTGGCCAATGGCAAGCGAAATAATTGTGCTTGAGCGCCATCCGCCTTTTTTATAAATATTATCGTAATGCAAAGGAGTTGGCACATTGCCCCTGCCTTCGGCCGGCATGTCCAGATCAAGTCTTACGCCCAATCCAAATTTATTTACGTTGGCACGCCAGTTAGCAAATGTCGTTTCGGTCCGTTTTGCCCCATACCTGTCGATGATCCTTTGAAAAACCATCGAAAAATAACCATTACAAGATTCGGCTACGGCCCTGCTTAAATTAACCGAACCGTGGGCTTCACCGTTATTACACGGCACCAGGCGATTACCGGCCCGGTAATGCCCGGTACAATAATAAGTATCCTGTGGCGTGATGATGCCCTCCTGCAAGCCGATGAGTGCGCTTAGTGGTTTAAATGACGAACCCGGTGGATATTGCGCCTGTATGGGCCTTATGAAAAATGGCTTATAGGGATTATTATACATTTTGGCCGCGTTATTGCCACGCTCGCGCCCTACCATCAAATTTGGGTCATACGTTGGGCTACTTACGTAACATAGTATCTCGCCGCTCGACGGCTCAATGGCTACTATACTGCCCAGCTTATTTTTCATAAGCTTTTCGCCTAACTTTTGCAGATCGATGTCAAGCGACGAAGTGAGCCGCTCGCCGGTACGCGCAACGGTATCAAATGCACCATTGGCAAACGATCCTTTTTTTATTCCGCGCGAATCAACCATTATATTTTGAACACCGCGTTGCCCGCGTAATACATTCTCATAAGCTTTTTCAACGCCTGTAATACCAATGTAATCACCAAGTCGGTAATACCCGTTTGAGCGACTAATATCCCTGTCATGTACCTCGCCTATATAACCTAAAAACTGCGCAGCCACCGAGTCAGGGTAAGCACGTACAGTACGGCGCTGTATATAAAAGCCAACAAAATCTCCCATTTTTTCCTGCAGGGAGGCAAACAGTGTAGCCGGTACCTGCTTTTCAAATGGCGAATCTTTACTGGGAGAGTATTTTACGGCTTTAGTCCAGCGTTTATCAAAACCGGCCTTATCAATGCCAATCATTCTGCAAAACTCAAGGGTATCAAAAGGTTTTACATCCTTTGGGTTAACCATGATATCGTAGATCGGTTCGTTTTGAACCAGTATTTTGCCATTCCTGTCCAATATCGGTCCCCGCGCGGGGTATATAATAGCACTGCGGATAACATTTTTGGTGGCATACAGTGCATATCGTTCATCAACTATCTGGATATAGTAAAGCCTGGCCAGCAGGGTAAAAATTATAGTAATAAAAATACCGGTTACAACGTAGCGACGCTCAAAAAATTTATTCATTTACGTTCTTTCCTTTTGAAAAATAGCAGTCCCGAAATCAGTATCAAAAATACCGTAAATATTGAACTCAAAACAACACGGCTTAGTGTGTATTGTATTTCAGAAATCCTAAATACTTCAAGGTTTAGCAGGAAAAAATGATGAGAGAAAGTGAGTATTACTATATAAGCAAAAAACCACCTGATACCCATAATGCTTAAGGTTGGTTCGGGCTCATTATCAAAGCCGTCTTTTTGCACAGTTATATTTATAAATAGTATGCGTACCAGGGCAAGCACCGCACATGCAGCCGCGTGCAGCCCGGGTGTGTCATAAAATGCATCTACAGTAAGCCCTAATATAAACGCCAACGCAAACAGTAATACATTGGGTGTCTCAAACGGCAGCAGCAAAATAAACATGATATAGAAATAAGGCGTAGCCAGGTTATAAAAGGTGATGTTTTTGAGCAGGAATACCTGCATAAAAACCAAAACCAAAAAGCGGATGGCATTAATAATAATAATACGGCCCATTATTTATTTTGTACGGCCTCCAATCCCGCCTGCTCCTGTGCAAATTTGTTAACTACCACGTATACGTATTGTAATTTTGTAAAATCAACTGATAAGTTAACCTCCACATTGAGCAGTAAACCGCCCTCCTTTGCATGTAAATTAGTTATTTTACCAAACGGTATGCCCGTAGGGAAAAGCGAATAACCCGATGCTACCACTTGTTCACCCAATTTTGGCTTTGCTTCGTTTTGCAGGCTGAGCACCCCTTTATGCGGATCGAGATTACTTACCCAGGTAAATGAGCCAACGGCTTTATCATCTGCCAGCATTGCACTAAACTGGCTTTTTGAATGCAGCAGCGATTTAACAATGGCGAAATGATCTGTAACATCGGCTACCATCCCCACAACACCGGCACCGCTAATTATACCCATATCTTTTGCTACCCCATCCTTGCGGCCCCTGTTTATAGTGATGTAATTATTGGATTGATTGGTGGAATTATTGATAACCCTGGCCACTATGTAGGTATATTGTTGTTTATAAACAGTATCTGTTACCTTATGCTTCTCAACTGTATCAACATAAAATGAACTCTTGAGTATTCCCCGCAACCTGGCATTCTCACCTGCCAGGCTGTCGTTTTGTTCTTTTAGTGATAAATACCCTTTAAACTGGCTTACCTGTGCATATAAACTACCGGTAACCTGGTTTTGCGAATTAATGAAAGTAGCTTTTTGAAAAGAGTTGTATTTGATATAAATAAGCAACGCGCTTACTTCAAAAATCAGGAATAAAAAAAACGCGTTATACTTAGTGATAAATATCAAGAGGTTACGCATTGTGGGATAGATTTGAGATATGAGATATGAGATATGAGATTAAAAACACTGTAAGTCAATGTCTCAAATCTCATATCTAAAATCTCGTATCTAATTTACTGCATTAAAAATTTAAAATTACCTATGTTTTTCAGGGCGGTTCCGGTTCCGCGTACTACGGCACGCAACGGATCTTCGGCTACATGAACCGGCAGTTTTGTTTTGGCTGCCACACGTTTATCCAGGCCACGCAATAGGGCGCCACCTCCCGTTAAATAAATACCAGTTTGATAAATATCCGCCGAAAGCTCGGGCGGGGTAATTTCCAACGCTTTTAATATTGCTTCCTCAATCTTCGAGATCGATTTATCCAGGCAATGTGCAATTTCGGTGTATGATACCATGATCTGTTTTGGCACACCGGTCATCAAATCGCGACCCTGTACGGCAAAATCAGCCGGGGGATCTGCTAATTCCGGTAATGCAGCGCCAACTTCTATCTTAATTTTTTCTGCAGTACGATCGCCAATCATTATGTTGTGCTGCCTGCGGATATATTGAACAATATCAGAGTCAAAGTTATCTCCGGCAACACGGATAGACTGATCACAAACAATCCCCGATAAAGCAATAACCGCAATCTCGGTAGTACCGCCACCAATATCAATGATCATGTTACCCATAGGTTCTTCCACATCAATACCAATACCCACGGCTGCAGCCATTGGCTCATGTATCAGGTAAACCTCCTTGGCGCCGGCTATTTCGGCCGAGTCGCGCACGGCACGTTTCTCTACCTCGGTTATACCCGATGGAATACAGATTACCATACGTAACGAGGGGAAGAACCAGCCTTTACCCTGGTTAATCATTTTGATCATACCGCGTATCATGTGTTCAGCGGCGTTAAAGTCGGCAATTACACCATCTTTAAGCGGACGAACAGTACGGATATTATCATGTGTTTTACCCTCCATTTGCATGGCCTGCCGGCCAATGGCGATAACCTTATTTGTAGTCCTGTCGAACGCCACGATAGATGGTTCATCAACAACAACTTTATCATTATGTATAATGAGGGTATTTGCAGTACCCAGATCGATAGCAATTTCTTGTGTAAAAAAGTTAAATAAACCCATCTAATGTTTCCCTTGAAATAATCTGCAAAGTTAAATAATAAACTACACGAATTTCACGAATGATTATCCTGTCGGCGAATTTTCACGAATTAATGCAGGTTGGTAATAATAACTCCAATTTTCCTCTTATCGTATTTTTACTACCTCTATTCTTGCTTTTTTTTGCTATGTAATCCGCGTAAATCTGCAGTTGTGAAAATACGTTTTAATTAATGTAATTCGTGTAATTTAATTAGTGAATATTCTGCCTTACCGGCAATATTCGTAACTATTTTATTCGCGAAACCCACCAGCAATTCAAATCATGAATTTCGAAATAATTCGTGCGATTCGTGTTTGTTAAATTCCACTCAATTCGTGTAATTCGTGTTTATCAAATTAGTGTTTAAAATGACGTACCCCGGTAGTAACCATCGAGATGTTTTTTTCGTCGCACATGGCTACAGATAGCTTGTCGTTTATTGACCCACCTGGTTGTAATACCGCTGTAATACCTGCCTCGGCAGCCAGTTCCACACAATCAGGGAAGGGGAAAAAAGCGTCAGATGCCATCACTGCGCCATTCAGATCGAAACCAAAGCTGTGGGCTTTAATAACTGCCTGCCTTAATGAATCAACCCTTGACGTTTGACCAACACCGCTCGACATCAGCTGGTTGTTTTTAGCAAATACAATCGTGTTTGATTTGGTATGCTTTACCACTTTATTGGCAAAATACAAATCTTTCATTTCCTGCTCGGTTGGTTTGCGGTTAGTAACCGGGGTCATTTGTGCCGGTCCTTCAACAACCGCGTCTTTATCCTGCTCAATAACACCGTTCAGCAAGGTTTTAAATTGCTTAACTGGTAATTCTACTGGCTGACGAACTAAAATAATACGGTTCTTTTTAGCCTGTAGTATTTGAACCGCCTCGTCTGTGTAGGCAGGAGCAATCAGTACTTCGTAAAATATCTTGTCAATCTCGGTAGCGGTAGCAGCGTCTATTTCATCGTTAGCTATAATTACGCCGCCAAAAGCCGAAACCGGGTCACAGGCCAAAGCATCTACCCATGCCTCTTTAATAAAAGAGCGTGATGCAATGCCACAGGCATTGGTATGTTTTAATATGGCGATAGTTGGCTCGCCGGTAAACTCATCAATTAGGGCTACAGCCGCGTCAACATCTACCAGGTTGTTGTATGAAAGCTCTTTACCATTCAACTTGTTGAACATGGCATCCAGGTTACCATAAAAAGTACCTTTTTGATGCGGGTTTTCGCCGTAACGTAAGGTTTGGCTGGTTAGGATGCTTTGTTTAAATACCGGCAGCGGCTCTTCCTGGTTAAAATACTGAAAAATGTGGGTATCGTAGTTTGAGGTAATATTGAATGCCTTTTGCGCGAATGATTTGCGTTGATCGATAGTGGTAACACCATCCTGTGTTTTCAGGATTTCTTCCAGTACGCCGTAGTCGTCTTTTGAAGCAACGATGGTTACATCTTTGAAATTTTTTGCACCCGCGCGGATCAGCGAAATACCGCCGATATCGATCTTTTCGATCACGTCTTCGGCGCCTGCGCCTGATTGTACGGTTTCTTCAAATGGATAAAGATCTACAATAACCAAATCCAGTTCAGGGATTTCGTATTCGGCCAGTTGTTTCTCATCGCTATCAAAACTTCTGCGGGCCAAAATACCACCAAACACCTTAGGGTGCAGGGTTTTAACGCGACCACCTAATATAGATGGGTATGAGGTAAGGTCTTCAACAGGGATTACATTTACCCCTAAATTACGGATAAAAGTTTCGGTACCACCGGTTGAATATATATTAACACCAAGGCGATTTAACTCGAGAATGATAGGCTCTAAATTATCTTTGTAGTAAACAGAAATTAAAGCATTTTTTATTTGAACAGACTGGCTCATTTACAGTGATTTTTTGAGCCGCAAAGGTAGTGATATTTTTCATTAGTCGGGAAGTCGGAAAAGACCAAAAGTCAGAAAAGATCGAAAGTTTTTTTCTTATTATTTCTCTGAGCAATCTTTTGATATTCACCATGTAACTACGATTATCTTTTCGAACACAAATAACAGAAATTTGAAGAATTCCTCCTGAACTCATGAACATCTCAAACTTACCAACTTCCGGACTTTCCGACTTTCGGACTTTTCACAATAATTAACTAACTTCACCGCCCGAAATAGTACATAAATGAAATTATTAGAAGGAAAAACCGCACTTATCACCGGTGCATCAAAAGGAATAGGGCGTAAAATAGCCGAAAAGTTTGCCGAGCACGGCGCTAATGTAGCTTTTACGTATTTATCATCTGTAGAAAAAGGCCAGGTCCTTGAACAGGAACTACAAAGTTTTGGCACGCAGGTAAAGGGCTATCGTTCTGATGCATCTAAATTTGATGAAGCCGAAAAACTGATCTCCGATATTATAGCCGATTTTGGCACCTTACATATAGTAGTTAACAACGCCGGCATAACCAAAGATGGTTTATTGATGCGCATGACCGAAGAAGCATGGGACGAGGTTTTAAACGTAAATCTTAAATCTATCTTCAATGTTACCAAAGCAGCTTCCAAGATCATGATGAAGAACCGCAATGGCGTGTTCATCAACATAAGCTCGGTTGTGGGTGTACAAGGTAATGCGGGGCAGGCTAACTACGCAGCTTCAAAAGCTGGCATCATCGGTTTCTCCAAATCAATGGCTAAAGAATTAGGCTCACGTAACATACGCACCAACGTAGTTGCTCCCGGCTTCATTAAAACCGAAATGACCGAAATACTTGACCCTAAAGTGGTTGAAGGCTGGGCGGCGGCTATCCCGCTTAAACGCGGCGGTGAAACCGAAGATGTAGCCAATGCCTGTGTTTTCCTGGCATCAGATATGGCAACCTACATCACCGGGCAGGTAATTCCTGTTGATGGCGGGATGCTATAGTTAAGTCAAAATTCAAAAGGAAAAAGTCAAAAACAAACGGCGGCCATCCTTTTTTCAGAATGCTACAGGACAAGTAACCCGCATGTGGTATGCTAAAGCAAGTTCAGCACTACTTATAGTTAACCAAAAAGGCAAGCTTTTCTCTTGCCTTTTTGGTTAATACCTACTACCTTAAAACTAATTCCGCTCATTTCACAATAATTTCGCATTTTGCAGGTGAACGTAAAACGAGTAGCGTGTTACGTAAACTTATATGCAGTTTTCACTTACATGGGGTTCAGTTTCGGGATGGTGGGTACCCGCCTGTTTGGTGCTGGGGGTATTATACGCCTGGCTGTTGTACCGGCAACCTGTTAACCTGAGTAAATTTTTCAGGTATGGACTTTCGGTTATCCGGGCGTTGGTGATATTTTTTATCGCGATGTTCCTGGTATCTCCATTAGTGAAAACCATAAAGTACAATCCGCAGAAACCATTGGTGTTAATTGCACAGGATAATTCCGCATCTATCAAGGCGTTTAAAACTCCCGGCTTTAACGCTGATAAACTGGTTACCGACCTGGCTAAATTGAAGCAGGACCTTGGCGATAAATATGATGTACAGGAGTTTAATTTTGATAAAGACTTATACAATGGCCTCTCCAATAAATTCAATGGCAGGCAAACCGATATAGCCAATGTCCTGCGCCAGCTGAACAACAAATTTGTAAATCAAAATATCGGTGCTTTAGTTTTGACTACCGATGGCTTATACAACCAGGGTAATGATCCGCAATACGAAGCCAAAAACATAAAAACCAGCATTTATACCATCGCCCTTGGCGATACCGTTGCTAAACGCGACCTGCTGATAGGCAACGTAAACTATAACAAAACCGCTTTTTTAGGTAATAATTTTGAGGTGGAGGTTTTGGCTGCTGCTTACCAAAGTAAAGGCGAAAACATGCGTTTAACCGTTACCGAAGATGGCAAACAGGTTTTCGCTCAAACCACCCCGGTAACAGGCACTGATTTAAAAAAGCTTGTTCCCATTAAATTAATGGCGGATAAAAAGGGATTAAGAAAATTTACCATCAGTATAACCCCTGTTAAAAATGAGTTATCCACCCAAAACAATACGGAAGTTATTTATGTAGATGTGTTGGACGCCCGCCAAAAGGTGCTAATGCTGTACCAAAGTGCACACCCAGACATTACGGTTATTAAACAGGCTATTGAAACCAACAGGAATTTTGAGGTAAAAACTTCGCTGTTGGCAGATATCGCTGGGATTAAATTGGCCGATTATAGCCTGATAGTACTTTACCAGGTAAATGCAGGTGGTTTTGCACCGTTAAAAAGTTTCATCGCCAGTAGCAAAACACCGGTTTGGTATGTTATAGGTTCGCAAAGCGAGCTGCAGACTTTTAATGCCGAACAAAGCGTGGTAAAAATAAGCGCGGGCCGAAGCGAAACCCAGGAAGTTTACGCTCTACCCGAAGCTGGCTTTTCGGCCTTTACCCTATCCGATTCATCACGAAAAAAGATCAGCACTTTGCCACCCTTACTGGCGCCTTTTGGCAGCTATGGAACATCCGCAGCAACTACCATTTTATTACGGCAAAAGATTGGTGCTATAGCTACCACCTATCCCCTGCTTGCTTTTGGCGATGAGGCAGGTCGCCGCACAGCCATATTGGCCGGTGAGGGTATCTGGCGCTGGCAATTAGCCGAGTTTCAGAATTACGGCAACCGTAATGCAACCGATGAACTATTGAGCCAAACCGTACAATATTTAACGGCAAACGCCAACCGCCAGCGCTTCCGCGTATACCCGGCCCGTAATGTGTTTGATGAAGGTGAAAATGTGATCCTGAACGCCGAACTATATAACGATGCCCTCGAACTCATTAATACACCAGATGTTAAGATCGACCTGAAAAGCGTTACAGGTAAAAATTACAGCTTCCTTTTCAGTCGCTCCGGGCAAAGCTACCAGTTGGATGCGGGCACATTACCTGTTGGCGAATACGCCTACAATGCTTCCACACAAAATGGCAAAAGCCTGTTTAAAGCCACCGGGCAGTTAACCGTTAAAGCCCTTAACCTGGAAACCCGCCAAAGCGCGGCCAACCACCGGTTACTAAACTCACTCGCTAAACAAAGCGGCGGGCAAATGTTGCAACCAGGCCAGATAAGCCAACTTGCCGATATGATCCGCAAAAATGACAACATCAAAATCGTAGTATATGAAGACAAGCATTACAGCGATATTATTGATGTAAAATGGCTGTTTGTGTTGATACTCCTGCTATTGAGTGGCGAATGGTTTTTAAGGAAACGCGAAGGAGAGGTTTAAGAAATTCATGCAAAAGTTCGGGCCACGTGCGATTCTCTCCCAACGGGAGGGTGCAGGGAGGGGTCTCTTAAAGCGACATAAACAGCACTATCATGGCTAAAAAGATCATTCCATACAATCCTATTTTAAAAGCCTTAGCTCGAAGGCTCCGCAAAAACATGACTGATGGTGAACTATTATTATGGAATGAATTAAAAAACGATAAACTATTAGGGTTCGATTTTGATCGTCAACGCTTTATTGATAATTATATAGTTGATTTTTACTGTAAGGATCTAATGCTGGCTATTGAAATTGATGGCATGTCGCATAATAATGAAGAAGCATTTACCAAAGATGAAATAAGACAGCAAAAATTAGAAAGCTTTGGAATCCAATTTTTACGTTTTACAGAATCCGAAATGAAAAACGACATGCTTAATGTGTTAAGAACTCTTGAGTGTAAAGTAATTGAAATTATCAGGGATAATTCCGCTATTAAATTACCGAAGGGTTTTGACCTGGATTTATTAAAACAATAGCATTTGCTTTAATGTTGCAGAAACCCCTCCCTGCACCCTCCCGTTGGGAGGGAATCGCACAGGCCTGGCTTTCACAAAAAAAACGATAGGTCTAAACCCATCGCTTTTAAAATATCTTATATCTTGATTCTACTTTTCCGTTTTCTCCGGCACTACCAGGTAAACATCCTCATTCTCTTTTTTCATGAGGTATTTTTCGCGGGCGAATTTTTCCAGTTGCTGGCGGTTTGAGCTAAGTTCGTTGAGCTCTTTGGTTACCTGGTCGGTTTGGGCTTTATAAAAATCACGTTCCTGGGTTAGCTTGCTTACCTGGCGGCGATACTCGTACTGCGAGAACAGGTCGTTTTTATCAAAAAATATCATCCACACTAAAAAAGCCAGCGTAACCAAAAAGAATTTATTCTTAAAAAGGTCAATTAAGCGTTTCATCGATACGAGCCCTGTGAATTTCATTTAAAGCTATTTATTTTTTTTGAGCGAAACAAGTTTTTTTTGGCTCATCAGTTTATTGGTGAAAAGTTTAAAACAAGCAAAGCAGTTAACCAATTGCAAAGACCAATGAACCATTGAACCAGTGAACTACCTTCTGCCCGAAGAACGGCTCGCTCCACTCATGCCACTACTGCCGCCCGAGCGGCTATTGCCACTGCGCTGGCCGCCGCCACCACCTGATGGTCTGCGACCACTGCCGCCCCTGCCATTGTCGCGCTTAAAACTGCCCGATCCTTTTTTTGAATCACCGGCTATCAGCCTTGCAGTCATAGCCGCCGGGCTCATTGGGTACGGGTGCCCTTCTTCAACAGGGATTTCTTTTGCTATCAGTTTATGAATATCTCTTAAAAACAGAATCTCTTCCTCATCGCAAAAAGAAAGCGCTATACCATCCGCACCGGCACGGCCTGTACGGCCAATACGGTGTACATAGGTTTCGGGAATATTTGGCAACTCGTAGTTTATTACGTGGGTAAGCTCATCAATATCAATACCGCGTGCGGCAATATCGGTAGCTATCAGCACCCGTGTAGCACGGCTTTTAAAGTTGCTTAATGCCCGCTGGCGTGCGTTTTGTGATTTGTTGCCATGAATAGCTTCGGCAGTTATGCCAACGCGTACCAGGTCTTTCACCACTTTATCGGCACCGTGTTTTGTACGGGTAAACACCAGGGCTGTTTTAATTTCTTTATCTTTTAATATGTGGATGAGCAATGATTTTTTGTCATTCTTCTCTACATAATATAATGATTGCTGTATGGTATCGGCAGTTGACGATACCGGTGTAACTTCTATCCTTTCTGGATTCGTTAATATGGTATCAGCCAGATGCTGAATTTCCTTAGGCATAGTAGCCGAGAAAAACAGTGTTTGTCTTTTTGCAGGAACTTTGGCGATGATCTTTTTCACATCGTTTACAAAGCCCATATCCAGCATACGGTCGGCCTCATCAAGTATCAGCATTTTAACGTGCTCCAGATGTACAAAACGCTGATTCATCAGGTCTAATAAACGACCAGGAGTTGCTATCAAAATATCAACACCACGACGTAAAGCGTCAACCTGCGGATTTTGCGATACCCCACCAAAGATCACCAGGTTTTTTAAACCGGTATTTTTACCATAAGCAGTAAAGCTTTCGGCAATTTGTATGGCCAGCTCACGGGTTGGTGTTAAAACCAAAGCCTTGATGGTTTTCTGCTCTTTATGAGCCATCCTATCCTGATACAACAACTGTAAAGTGGGTAATGCAAAAGCAGCGGTTTTACCTGTACCTGTTTGCGCACAACCTAACAGGTCGCGGTGATTTAGTACAATAGGAATGGCTTGCGCCTGGATAGGAGTTGGGGTTGTATATCCCTCAGTTTTTAAGGCCTTGAGGATAGGCTCAATTAATTTTAAATTTTCGAATGACATGATTCTTGTAAATGTGCAGATTTGCAAATTTATGATGTGCAGATGTGCTTGTAATATTATAAATTGATAATGTCCTCATGTTTTAACGAGGCATTAAATTTCTGCAAAGATACAGTTTTAATATCAGATAGTATCAAATGTGCAAATATGCAGATTTTGGAATAGGGGTTCCGATATGCAGATTTGAGATTACAAGTGTGTAATGGCGTATAATTATACTGTAACCGGCTTATCATTGGCAGCTTGCTTCTTCTCTTCCCGCTCACGCAGAAAAGCGTTTAACACCAACATACCTACACCAACCATAATGGCCACATCAGCCACATTGAACACGCCGGTTTCAAAAATGCCAAAATCCATATGCACAAAATCAGTTACGCTGCCGTAAACAGCTCTATCATACAGGTTGCCTATGCCACCGGCCAAAATTGTTATAATACCTGCCTGGTTAAGCAGGTTAAGATTGGGTTTTAATAAAACATATAGTAACCCCCAAATAAGCGCCGCTCCCGGTAAAAGCGTAAGAATTATAAAACGCCATGGATTTTGCAGCGAATTGCCCAGGCTTAAAAAAGCGCCGGTATTTTCAACCCGGGTAATGGTTAAAAAATCCTTTACAACGGTGATGATGATGGAAAAATGGATATGATCCCTTACATATATCTTGGTAACTCTGTCAAAAGCAATAATCAAAGCTAAAAGCAACAATAAGCCCAATCCACGCAAAATCCTTTTCTTGTCCATCAAAATTTTATTACCGGTATTTGTTTATAACGTAACAGGAGTTACTTAATTATCAACCAAAGATATTAGGCTGACAATAGGTTTATATAAAAAAAGAGCCACCTGCTGTTATGCAGATGGCTCTTTAATATGTTTAAATTATTTTTTGTAGAATTTAAAATCCTTACCAATGAATTTTGCATTGCTGCCTAATTCTTCTTCAATACGTAGCAATTGGTTGTATTTAGCGATCCTGTCTGAACGTGAAGCCGAACCGGTTTTGATCTGACCGCAATTTAATGCTACGGCTAAATCAGCTATGGTTGCATCTTCAGTTTCGCCCGAACGGTGGCTCATTACAGATGTATAGCCATTGGTTTGCGCTAAGGTTACCGCGTTTATAGTTTCGGTTAACGAACCAATTTGGTTTACTTTTACCAGGATGGAGTTAGCAGTATCCTCGTTAATGCCACGTTGTAAACGTTTGGTGTTGGTAACAAATAAATCATCGCCTACCAACTGCACGGTTTTGCCCAGTTTTTCGGTTAACAATTTCCAGCCATCCCAATCATCCTCGGCCATACCGTCTTCAATCGAAATAACAGGATATTTGGCAACAAGCTCTGCAAGATATTCAACCTGCTCGGCACTGGTGCGGATAGCACCTTTTTCGCCTTCAAACTTGGTATAATCGTATTTGCCGTCTTTGTAAAATTCAGATGCAGCACAGTCAAAAGCGATGAAAATATCTTCGCCTGGTTTGTAACCGGCTTTAGTGATAGCTTTCAAAATGGTTTCAACACCATCTTCGGTACCTTCAAAGGTTGGTGCAAAACCACCTTCGTCGCCAACTGCGGTTGATAAACCACGGTCATGCAGAATTTTTTTCAGGTTGTGGAATACTTCGGTACCCCAACGTAACGCTTCAGAGAATGAAGGGGCCCCAACCGGCATAATCATAAATTCCTGGAAAGCAATAGGAGCATCAGAGTGAGAACCACCATTAACGATATTCATCATCGGGATAGGCAGGGTATTGGCATTTACACCACCAATGTAGCGGTATAAAGGCTGGCGGCTTTCTTGTGCTGCAGCTTTAGCAACCGCTAAAGAAACGCCTAAAATAGCGTTAGCACCAATTTTGCCTTTGTTTTCGGTGCCATCAATCTCAATCATTAATGCATCGATAGTATTTTGGTCAAAAACATCAATACCTTTTAATTCCGGAGCTAAAATATCATTTACGTTGGCAACGGCCTTTAACACGCCTTTACCCATGTATTTTGATTTATCATCATCGCGAAGTTCAACGGCCTCATGAATACCGGTTGATGCACCTGAAGGTACAGCAGCGCGGCCGAAAGCGCCATTCTCAGTTAATACTTCTACTTCAATGGTAGGGTTACCGCGCGAATCTAAAATCTGGCGGGCGTGTACGTCAATTATTAAGCTCATTTCTTTATTGTCAGATATTTGTAATTTGTAAACCGGCGGCTAAGTTAACAGCAAAAACAAGAAATCACAATTGAAATCTTGTATTTGTTATATTTCTTAATCTGTTGTGGTAGGAACACGCTCACTTTCAACCGCATTTTTACGATTGATGCGATACATTAACATAAGCATAACATTATTTTTACCGCTACTTTGCGTAAGCGTATAATTGTGCTGATTTATCCAGCCTGCCTGTAAGATCCATTTTTTATCAAACTGGTAACCCAATGCGGCAGATACACGGTTACGCTCAAAATTGGGGGCCTTGTTGTTAAAAAACACTTCGTCGAAAACGGAAATGAATAAGGTTTTGGCAACAATTTTGGTATTATTTAAAGGGATAAACATGTTTAACCTGTATCTGAAACGGTTCCGGAAATCGCCGTTTACCCAACGCTGCTCCACACGGTAACGATGTTCAAATTTAAAGCGATAGAGAAATTGATTAACTGTCATTTGCTCCCATAACCTAAACTCGTTGGTTATAGGGCCTTTGCTTAAATCGGTATAATCATATGTATGATAAGTACCGGTACCCAACAGTGCTGTAAAATTTCTATCCAGATCATAACTTATACCCGCCTTTGCCTCGTAATACTGAAACTGGGAAAATACATCATTGGTGCGGATTTGCAATTCCGAATATCCACCCCATTTATGGCTGCTATCGCCGGGCAAAACCACTGTGGCTATACCCCATGTACCAACCTTTGAATCCTGGGCCTTAACAGTTAATGGGTGTATCGCCAACAAAACAAACGCTAAAACTGTATTAATAATGATTTTAAACATAATTATAGGGTTTATGGCTGCAAAGATATTTCCCTAATGTTAGCTAAGTGTTAAATTTAATAGTGTTAATGTTAAATTAATGTTAAGCATTTGCAATATACTGCTTTGATCGCTTCGTACCGCAATGACGGCTGAATATGTATTTCCTCTTCGGAGATTCGAGGCTATAAAAGCTGTCTTGCTACTTGATACTAACTACTTGATACTCCCCTTACTCCCATTTAAACGTCTTCACCGCAACAGCATAGGTGGCAACAAACCAAATTAACAGTATCAAAAGCTGATGGGTTACATCGCCTAAACCGGCACCTTCAAAAGCTACTTTGCGCATAGCATTATTAAGATGGGTTAATGGCAATACGTTACTAACCGTCTGCAGCCATTTAGGGAATGCAGTTACCGAAAAGAATGTGCCCGACAGTAAAAACTGCGGCATGGTGATGATGTTGGAAAGCGGCGGAACAGTGCTTTCGTTTTTGGCTATGCCCGATATAATAAAACCAAAGCCCATAAATATGATAAGCCCCATGGTAGAGAGCACCAGCATATTCAACACTGTAATTATGCCGTGTATCAGCGTAAAGCCAAACAGGTAATGGCCTACCAAAATAATAAACAGTGCACCTAATAACGAGAAGGTGATACGGGCCAGCGCCTCGCCCAAAACTATACTGGAGCGCTTAACCGGTGTTGCAAAAAAACGCTTGATCACCAGTGTTAAACGAAGGCTTAAAAACACGAATGCTGTACCAAAAACGCCGCTGCTGAGGATAGAAAAACCCAACTGTCCGGGTAAAATAAAATCGATGTATTTGTATTCGCGGCCAGATACCGTGGTTTCTTTAATCTCGGCTACCGGGGGATTGCCGCCAAGCGTACTGTTATTGATATTATAGTAAATATTACTGAGTACCGACCGCAGGATATTGCCTTTTTCAACAGATGCTTTGGTATATTGTACATTGACCGTATAGGCAGGTTGAGCATTGTTTTTATGAATATCAAGCACGGCATCAATAACACCCTTTGAAAGATTGCCTTCCATATCCCCGGTTGTTTGATCCTGTATTAAATGAATAACCTTTACATTTTTAAGCGCCTGGTAAATAGAGCTTAAAGTGTCACTTGTTTTAGCCACACCCACATCAACAGTAACGCCGCCGCCACCGATATTGGCAAAAACAATAATAAATATTAAAGGGAAAGCCAATGTAAATACCACCGCCGAAGGGCTGCGCAGTATTGATCGGAAACTTGCTTTGGCAATGGCCAGGGTTGCTTTTGTATTGCTGTATTTTTTTGGGTTCATTAGTTCAATGGTTCATTAGTTCATTGGTCTTTTCTGGCGGAATCATTGGTCATTGAGTCATTGGCCTGCGGCGTCATTAAGTCATTGATTTTTAACTGCAAACTCAAAACTGCCAACTTACTCCCCCTTCAGGGGGCCGGGGGCTAACCTTCCCGCCATTCCTTACCTGTGAGGTTAATAAATACATCCTCCAGGTTTGCCAGTTTTACCTGTTTCTTACGTTCAAAGCCAGATGCCACCAGCTCATCAATAAAATGATCAGGGGTATCAATGCCGATGATACGGCCACCATCAACAAAGGCAACGCGATCGCATAATACTTCGGCTTCATCCATATAATGGGTGGTAATTACAACGGTAGTTCCCTGGTCCCGGATTTCGCGGATCAGATCCCAAAGGTTGCGGCGGGCCTGCGGATCGAGACCGGTTGTTGGTTCATCTAAAAAAATGATCCTTGGGTTATTAATAAGTGTGGTAGCAATTGAAAACCTTTGTTTTTGTCCGCCGGAAAGATCTTTGTATTTTGCTTTGGATTTATCGGTTAAGGCTACTTTCTCCAGCATCTCCATCGGGCTTTTGTCGATACCGTACAAACCCGAAAACAGGTTAATCAGCTCCGACAGGTTAAGGTTTGGATAATAACCAGCCGCCTGCAATTGTACCCCGATGCGTTGTTTAATAGGGTCTTTATCTGTTTCGATATTAAAGCCATCAACTGTTATTTCGCCCGATGTTTTTTCGCGGAGGGTTTCTATTACTTCGAGTGTAGTGGTTTTGCCCGCACCGTTGGGGCCAAGCAAGCCGAAGATCTCCCCTTCGTAAACTTCAAAACTTATGCCTTTTACGGCTGCAAAATCGCCGTAATTTTTTACCAGGTTTTTAACAGTGATAATAGGTTGCTTTGCCATAGCGTAAAAATGCATCAGAATAATGAAATAACCATGAATTATTTTTTTAAGCCTCATTCAGAGGCTTCACCCAAACCCTCCCCGGAAGGGAGGGCTTTTAAAATCAAAGTCTCCCCTACCGGGGGAGATTTAGAGGGGGCTGCTTTTTATGATTTTGGTTACGGGTTCATCGCGCTTTTTTAACAATTTTGTTCTCGGCTTCCGATTTCCCCCAGTTCCAGGTTACGTGTTTCTCTTTTTTATAACTCCTGATTTAAGTCCCTTTTGTGAGTGAGGGTTTATTTTATCAGGTGACCAATGGAATGGATGATAGATTCGGCATGTTCAACTGCCTTCATTAACAGGTGGATGATTTGTATAGCAAGTAAAGTTTTCATGATGGTTGCGATTTGTTGATTCAAAAGTGCAGACAGAATGGATTTTTAGCTATAGTTATTAGGCGAAGCGGACCAAAGTTCCGGTAAACGGCAGAAAATTACCGATGAATAAGCGGTGAAAATGGAGCGGCATCGGTAAAAATTACGAGCAGACATTAAATATTAATTAATTTACTTAAGCAATTCCAAACAACGATTGCACTGACACGATATAGTCATATAAGTTCATCACAAATGCCCCCTGGTTATAAGTATTACTTATATCTTTAGCTGCCTTATTAATATTAAATATGAAAAAAACCTTATTACTATTTCTATCCATTTTAACGTTCAACATTGCTAATGCCCAATTTAAACTCATTGCCGAAGGGCCGGTATTTAAAGAACCCGAAGAAGGATTTGCCAAAATTTTACAAATGAAGAATGGCAACACCATGTTCATTTGCATTACTGTTAAAGATGGAATAAACGTTGTTGTTTACAATCCATCCCATCAGCAAATTGCCCAAACAAATATCGAACCTGCATATGGTAAATCAGATAAAGGCGGCATCGAAGCCATTTTTGAACTTAACGGAAATGTGGTTTTGATGATAAGTAAAGCTGTTTCCAGGACACCT
Source organism: Mucilaginibacter sp. P5_A4 (assembly GCF_056400605.1). Taxonomy (NCBI): domain Bacteria; kingdom Pseudomonadati; phylum Bacteroidota; class Sphingobacteriia; order Sphingobacteriales; family Sphingobacteriaceae; genus Mucilaginibacter; species Mucilaginibacter sp. P5_A4. The sequence continues at coordinate 61,722 of NZ_JBFUKX010000032.1, forward strand.
ACTCTATATCGTCTTATTATCGATGCTCAAAACGGTACTTTAAAGGACGAGCAAAAAATTGCCGAATTGAAAAAGGTTAGCTTTTTTGAAGGTTATGCCATTGGTTTTGGCGGCGTACCTTTGCCTGATTTTTTTGTAAGGAAAGATCCCAATAGCGATAATTATGCCGTTGCGATGTTTAATAGTTTTGAATCTGAAAGAAGCAAACGGATAGAAATTGTTAGCTATGGAGCCGATAACAAAGAAACTGGACGTGCTTTTTATACCTCGCCCGAAGAAAAATACAAGTACATGCGCTATGTAGACATGGCCGTAATTGGAAGCGAAAAAGTATGCGTTTTATCTTATGCGTATAATACCAGGAACAGCGGCGGCAAAGAGAGCGAATTAATTATGGCTAACCTCGATAGAGGTTCGACTACAGTAAGCCTTACCGAACTTGGTTTTTCAAAAGATCTTATAGTTGATTATGGGATTACACGCTATGATCCTGTTGTTAAATCGTTAATTTTGATAGCGCTTGTTAAAGAAAATAAACGTGACGATGGGTATACCCCAATTTTGGCTTTTATAAATCCCTTCGAAAAGAAAATTAACCGCACGAATATTTTAACGCCGCCCGACAGGCTTAATGAATATTCAAAAAAAGGTTTCAGGGGCTTGCCGCAAAATTTGTTTATAAATGACGATGGCACATTTACAGTTGTTTCGGAAGAAATGGTGATACGTATTTCAAAGTATTCATCAAGCACCGTCATTGGCGATATAGCTGTTGTCAATTATACCAAAACAGGCGAGCCATCAAGCAATTTTCTGATTCGTAAAAGCCATATATTATATTCAAGTGGTTTAGCACCTTTTTACCTTTCGCATCGCGAGGGCCGGGCACAAACCTTGGCTAAGGGCAACCAGTTTAAATCGTTTGCTTATTTAGATGGTAAAACCAAAAGCTACATTTTATTTAATGACACCGAACGCAATAACGAAAACCAAGCGGGCGGTAGCCTGGTAGACGTGCAAGGTGTAAGCGATTGCGACGGATTTTATTATACACTTACAGGTCCCGACGCTATACTTAAAAGAGATTACGTTTTTGGTGACCCCGCCGGTAAACACGACCATAACCTGGGCTTATTCTCGATATCAGATTACGACCGTAAAAACAACATATATGTCACCCTTGAACTATCAAAAGAAAGCGGTAAAAAAGGAGTGAAAGTTGTTTGGTTACAGCCATAAATACAGGATATTATACGCAGTGCAGCGGGATTGTTCGGCTGTTAAACAACTGTAACTTACCTTTAGATTAGCTTCAACAACAATAACTTTTTTTGTTAAAGCTAATCTGAAGTGAGTTTACCTCCAATCAAGGAACTGCATTACTGCTTTTTTCGGAACTCTCTTGTGTGTTATTCAACATAAGTTGATGTAAATCTGCACATCTGAAAGGGCGCAGCCCTCTTGAACGCTAATCCTTCCCTTCCATCAACGCATATACTTCCTGGATATAAATGGCCTCATCCATAGCTGCCTGAAAATCATCCCACTCATCAATGCTGAAGGTAAATTGTACATCGTTTACCGGTGTACGCATTACCATACGCTCTTCCCCATCCGGAAACGGGAATGTATAGTTTGCGAAATCAAGCTCCTGCGTAAAATCTCTGAATTGTACAAACTGTTCGGGCGAAAAACTCAGGATAAGGTTATTATTCCATATAAAAACACAACGGCACTCCGCGCAACGGCTAATCACCGATGCGCCAACCTGGCTTAATACTTTTGCGTCGCACATAGGCATGTAATTTAAATTGGTGCCTGCCCGGTAATAAAGCCAAACAGCATTTATTGCAGAGCAGGACTTTATATTTTAAACTGATTTCTCAACGTAATCTGCAATTACTTTGCGGGCTTCGGCTTTGTTTTTCCCTGCATCCCATTTCTCTTTTGCCGATTGAGCAGCCAGTTCAAACAACCTTTCGAATAGCATTTTGCCATCTACTTTCCCTTTTAGTTTAAGGGTTCCCGGCCCGGCATAAACCTCGTCCCATACCGTGCGAACGGCTGTCCAGTAAGGTTGTTGGCCCTCCCACCATTTTTTGGCGAAAGCAAATTTGGCTTCATCGGCTTTAGTAAACTCCTCATAACCTTTTTCGCGGACCAGCAGTTTATCACCATCGGCACTGCGGATTATCTTTTGATTGTCCTGCTCAAACATCCAGCCATTGTCAGTTAAATAAATGCGGTTACCACGATGCAATACATTATAATCGCTGCGTTTGGTAAATTCACGACGAGGCAGTGGAGAATCGCATTCGCTATGCCATTCATGACGGTTATCCACATGTACCCAGGTGCCGATACTTTCATACCGCGGACTATCATCTACCTGGAAAACTTTTTGAACCCAGCGGCCTTTGGTTTCGGCAGGGCTCAGTTTTATTTTGCTCCAGGCGCTGCTTTTATCAAACCTAAGCAGGCTTGGCTCTTCATATACCCAATCCTCACGCCAGTGTTTCATTACCGAAGTATCACCAGTTACCAGGATATGTTGTATCACTATTTTTTTAGGCGATTCCTGTTCTACAACCGCCCATTCATAACCGTAAGCATGGTATTGCTGATGGTTTTTATAAGCGGTATCCGGCGAAAATGTTTCTGCATAATCAAAAGTAACTTTATAAAAACCACCCAAAGCCAATATCGCCTTACGATCCTGCTCAAACTTGGTTTGCGCACTTATTAACGTGGTTTGAAACATACCGAGCAGTGTGGCGAGGTAAAGAATTTTTTTCATGGAGAATTGTTTATTTGACCTGATATGAAGAACAGGAGCAAAGTAAAACCTTATTTAGAATAAATCCAAATAAAAATAACAATAAAAAAGGTACCCTTAATCTTACGCGGAATGTTAGTAGGTACAAAAAGGTTGCAGAATTTTCTTCTCCAAAAGGAGCGGTAAAAATCCATACCGCAATTGTCAGCTTTTAAACTTCGTGGCCTTGTTCCTTTTTATGGTACTGTGGCAAATGGTGCCAGGGTTTGGTTGGTCTATCAGCCGGGAAACCGTATTGTTCACGGTAAGCTTTTCGCTCGGCTGTAAAATGCCACCAGCGTTTACTCTCGTCCTTATGCTTAATATAGTGGGCTAATAACCGATATGAATCCTCCACACACGGATCGGCCCAGGCGCCGCAATGTCTTTCAAAAGCATTAAAAAGTTCCACAGGATCTTTATCTTCTAATTGCTTTAACGAATAATAACCTTGCTCTATCAGCTCGGTGGCAAAATTTATGCCCAATGACGGGATACTTTGAAATTCAATCAGCGCGCCTATCTCTTTCGCTCTTTGGGGCAGAGCTTTTAATATAGATGCAATTTCATCAGGCGCATATTCGGGCAACTGATTTATTCTTATCTTTTGTTTTTTTAATAATGCCTTTTCCAGGCTGGTTAGCCCCAGGTTGATATTCTTTTTCATGTGCTAAATAACTAACTTACGCAAAAAGCGAAATCTTACAGAGATCGGGTTCAAACCCATTTCTATAAATTATGAACAAATTGTTAAATAAAACAAAATAGCCATTACTTTCGTATAAAGCACTTTAACTATTTAATTGAGCTTGAAATTTACAAAACAAATCGTCACCGGTAGCACTCAAACATCGAAACTTTTGTCGATGATCTTTTTGTTGTTCATGCATCTGCAAGGGTTAGCAGCATCGCATCCCGAAGTTGACAGCATTAAAAATTTATTGACGATAGCAGCACTCCACCAAAAAAAGCCAGATACCTCTACCATTAACACGCTGAACAAGCTGGCAGCAAACTATTTTAAATCCAATCCGGATAGTGCTTACTATTATGGGCAAAAGGGCATTGAACTATCCCGAAAAATTAAGTATCGCGCGGGTATCGCTAACGGATTACTGGAAACCGGTCATGTAAATTATTTTAAAGGCAAATCGGTACAGGCCAAGCAAAACTTCGATGAAGCCATTGCGCTGTTTAAAAGCCTTAATGATAACAAGGGGCTCAGCAGATGTTATATTTCATACGGGCGCATGTACAATTTGCTCGCCGAATACAAATTGGCATTATACTATTTGGACATGGCACGTTTAATATGCCTGCGTAATAATGATGAAGCCACGTTAACCGATTGCTATAAAAATATTGGTATAACTTATTTCAGCAGGGGGCAGCTTTCAAATGCACTTGACTTTTACTACAAAGGGCTTTTTATCGCCTTGAAAAACAAATACGTTACCACCTCTGCAGAGATTTATAATAATATTGGCGTGGTGCTACAAAACATGGAAGTGTATCCAAATGCGCTTGAATATTTTAAAAAAGCTGTACAGGTATTTGAAACCACCAACAACAAGCAGGCTATAGGCACTATAGATGAAAACATTGGCGAAGTATTGCTTGCACAAGCTAAATATGATGAAGCTATAGGTTATTTATTCAAATCGATAATAATTGCTAAACAACAAGATGACAAAGACGGACTGAGTTCTGTTTATACCGATCTTGGCTTATGCTATGCACACAAAAACCAAATGAAGCTGGCAATAGCCTATCTTGATACTTCGCTGCAAATAGCAACCAGTTTTAAAATTGTATACAACCAGGCTTATGCATTAAATGGCTATGCAACTGTATATAATTTGATAAAAGATTACCAAAATGCCTATAAATATGCTATTCAAGGCGAACAATTTGCGATTAAGTTGGGTAACATATCGGTACGATCAAACGCAGCGTTACAGTTAAATAAGGCAATGGCCGGCTTAGGTAAGTTTGAAGATGCTAACCGCCTTTTAAATGAATACATTGCCCTTAAAACTCAAATTAACGATAACGAGAGCATCCAAAAGCTTACCTCTTACAATTACGAACTTGGATTTGCCGAAAAAAAACGCCAGTTAGCCCAGCAGCAACATGAACGCGACCTGATATACCAACAGAAAATAAAAAGCCAACGCCTTATAAATGCTATATTCTTAATTATTATCCTGGCAATGGTAGTTACCGTTGGCATTTATTACCGTCAAAAGCGCAAACAGCAAAAGATAAATGCACTGCTTGAAGACAGGAACCATGAAATATTGCAACAAAAAACCAATATTGATGACCAGGCCGAGAAATTAAATGACCTTAACCATTTAAAGGACCGCCTAATTTCTATTTTAGCGCATGACCTGCGCGCTCCCCTGAGCACTTTACGTGGCCTGTTTGATTTACTGCAGGATGATAGCATTAGTCACCACGAATTATTGGAGATGATACCGGGTGTACTGAAAAAGCTGGAATATACATCCGACTTTTTGGATACTCTGCTGTTTTGGATCAATAGCCAGATGGAAAACTTTGATGCTTCTGTAAAAAACTTTTCTATAAAGGAGCTGGTTAGCTTTGAAATTGATAGCTATCATGAGCAGGCCTTATTAAAAGGCATTACCCTGGTCGATAGCATCCCTAATGCCCTATCGGCCTGGGCCGATCCCAATTCCATCCGCATAGTTATCCGTAACCTAATCACCAATGCCTTAAAGTTCTCGCGCGAAAATGATATCATCGAGATCTCTGCCTGGCAGGAGGATGATCAAAAACTCACTGTAAAAGTAAAGGATACCGGGGTAGGCATGCCTGTTGAGCAGCGCGAAAAACTTTTTAAAGGTAAGGTGAACAGTAAAACCGGTACCAAAAATGAATCGGGTACCGGTATGGGCATGCTATTTTGTAAGGATTTGGTTGAACGCTGTAACGGTAAAATATGGGTTGCCAGTGAGCCGGGCGTTGGTACAGAATTTATGTTTACGGTGCCGGTGGCGGCGGTTGGTAACCCAGTGGTAGTTTAGATAACGTAGCAAAAAAGCCTTTCAAGTTTAAAACTCAAAAGGCTTTTCAAATCATTTGCCGTTCTACATGTCCGAAGTTTATTTCATCAGGTTGATAAAATCATCAAACAAGTATCTTGAATCGTGCGGACCAGGTGATGATTCAGGGTGGTATTGTACCGAGAACGCTTTTTTATCTTTTACACGGATACCTTCAATTGATTGATCGTTAAGGTTTACGTGGGTTATCTCTACCTTATCAGATGCGCGTACAGCCTCGGGCACTACACCAAAACCGTGATTTTGTGAGGTCACTTCGCAATGGTTAATGATGATATTTTTTACCGGGTGGTTTAAACCACGGTGACCATTAAACATTTTTTTGGTTGGAATATCATTGGCCAAAGCCAGCAACTGGTGACCTAAACAAATACCAAACATTGGTTTATCGGCAGCTAAAATTTCCTTTACCGTAGCAATAGCGTAAGGCATGGCCGATGGATCGCCGGGGCCGTTTGATATGAAATAGCCACTTGGCGCAAAATCTTTTTCCATTTCTTCGAACGAAGTTTTTGCGGGGAAAACCTTGGCGTATACATCCCGATCGTCAAAATTGCGCAGAATATTCTTTTTAACACCCAGGTCAAGCACGGCTACGCGGTAAGCCGCTTTCTCATCACCAAAGGTATAAGTTTCTGTAGTTGATACCTGCGATGAAAGCTCAAGGCCATCCATTGAAGGCACTTCGGCAAGTTTGGCTTTCAGTTCCTCAATATCCAAAATTTCTGAAGAAATGATGGCGTTCATCGCACCCTTATCGCGGATGTGACGAACAATCTGGCGGGTGTCTACATCAGAGATACCTACTATATTTTGCGCCTGGAAATAATCCTGGATAGATTCATTGGCCTGTTTACGGCTGTAAGCAATGTTATAATTTTTACAAACCAAACCAGAGATCTGGATATTGCCGGATTCAACTTCGTTATCGGCAATGCCATAATTACCAATGTGAGCATTGGTGGCAACCATTATTTGCCCAAAGTATGATGGGTCGGTAAAAATTTCCTGGTAGCCGGTCATGCCTGTATTAAAACAGATCTCGCCGGTTGTAGTACCAATCTTTCCGGCGGCTTTACCGTAAAAAACGGTTCCGTCGGCTAATAAAAGTACAGCCGGTAATTTGGTGAAGTAAGTCATTTAGCAAAAAAATTGAATGGATTATTAAATCGGATCGCCTGGTTCAAAGCCCCGTGAAAACTGATAGAAATATTGAAGTAAGGAACTTCCGGATTCACGGTGCAAAAGTAGAAATTTATTTCGGATTTGAGATACGGGATTTCGGATTTTTTATTTTTTTAAGTGTACCTATATAAATTACAAATCAAAATTAAATAAATCCGAAATACCAATTCCGAAATCCGAAATTAATAATTCTACCTTTGTGCTTTCTTTAATACAATTATATCTATGTCTGTAAACAAAGAAGTTAAAAGGATCACCACGCATATACTGCAGGAGATGAAAAATCGTGGCGAAAAAATTGCCATGCTTACCGCCTATGATTACTCCATGGCGGCTATTGTAGATGATGCCGGTATGGATATTATTTTGGTTGGCGATTCGGCTTCCAACGTAATGGCCGGGCACGAAACTACGCTGCCCATAACGCTTGATCAGATGATATACCATGCCTCTTCGGTGGTGCGCGCTGCAAAACGTGCGTTGGTGGTAGTCGATCTGCCCTTTGGCTCTTACCAGGGTAACTCAAAAGAAGCGCTAAATTCCTCTATCCGTATCATGAAAGAATCGGGAGCGCATGGGGTTAAAATGGAGGGTGGCGTAGAAATTGCTGAATCCGTTAGCCGCATACTTACTGCAGGTATACCCGTTATGGGGCATTTGGGTTTAACGCCTCAGTCTATTTATAAATTTGGCACATATACTGTACGTGCAAAAGAAGAAGTGGAGGCTCAAAAACTGAGAGAAGATGCTTTAAAGTTACAGGAGTTAGGCTGCTTTGCTATTGTACTGGAGAAAATACCGGCCAAACTTGCCCAGGAAGTAAGTGAAAGCGTACAGATTCCCATTATAGGTATCGGTGCCGGACAGTGCGACGGACAGGTTTTAGTGGTACATGATATGCTGGGTATTAATAACAACTTTAAACCTCGTTTTTTGCGCCAGTATGCAAATTTATACGAACAAATGAACGGAGCTTTTAAAAATTACATCAGGGATGTAAAATCGAAAAGCTTTCCGAATGATAAGGAACAGTATTAAATGGGCAGATTTCAGATGTGCAGATATGCAAATGATTTGAAATTAAAGACAAATCCGAAATCGAAAATCCCAAATCCGAAATATAAATATGGCGCGCCCGGAGTTTAATTATACAAGTTACGATATTACAGATGTAGATATCCTTTATGAGGACAACCATCTTATCGCCATAAATAAGCGTGCCGGGGATATTGTGCAGGTGGATGATACCGGTGATGAATCACTGGATGATAAGGTAAAAAAATACATCGCAAAAAAATACAATAAACCCAATGGCGCTTTCTTAGGTGTAGTACACCGGCTTGACAGGCCCGTAAGCGGTGTTATACTTTTTGCAAAAACCAGCAAAGCTTTGGAGCGCATCAATAAAATGTTCAAAGGCCGCGAAATGCACAAAACATACTATGCCGTTGTACGCAAAAAACCATATCCCGAAGCCGGGACTTTAATACATTGGCTGGTTAAAAATCCGCAGAAAAATGTAACTAAAGCTCATGATAAAGAGGTACAGGGCAGCCAACGGGCCGAACTTAGCTACAAATTGGTTGGCGAACTTAATGGCTATTACTTAATTGAGGTTGACCCCATAACCGGCAGGCCGCACCAAATAAGGGTGCAGCTTTCAACTTTGGGCACCCCTATTGTCGGCGATAATAAATACGGTTATCCGCGTGGCAGCCTGCGCAAAAGTATCTGCCTGCATGCACGTAGGTTAACCTTTATACACCCCGTTAAAAATGAACCGGTTGAAATTGTTGCCCCGGTTCCGCACGATGGTTTTTGGGAGAAGTTTGAAGGGATGATGATTGGGTAATCCGGTTAATAGGCCTGTATTAATACCTCAGTAGGAATTTTCAGGTTATTATGCAAAAGTCTTATCATTTCTAATGAAAGCTTCCTTTTTCTATTAAGTATTTCACTTGCTCTGCTTTTAAGCMCTATTACTTTTGCCAGATCATTTTGATTATAACCCATCTGATCCATCCTGAATTTTATAGCTTCAATAGGGTCCGGAAAATCAATTGGAAAATGCTCATCCTCATACTTTTCAATTAAAATCCCTAAAACTTCGAGTTCATCGCCATCTTCTGAACCTTTTTGGGCATCAAATATCAATTCAAGCCTTTCTAAAGCCTGTTGATAATCGTTTTCATTTTTTATAGGTTTTATAGTCATGATGATTAGATTTTTGTAGCGTCTATTTTATCATATTCAGAGTGAGTTCCAATAAATCTAACCCAAACCATTGGATAGTTATAGCTTATCTTCACAATTAAACGGTAATTATTTCCCTTAATATTAAATACAATTCTGTTATCCTGTAAAATACTCGCACTTGGATATTCCTTCTTAATATCGTTCGGGTGTTGCCATTCACCATTACTTGCTTCCTGGAACCAAGCCTTTAATTGTTGCTGACAGTCTGGATGTATCTCCCAAAAATCTCTAAGAAGCTGTTTAAAAATAAACGCGTCATTACTGTTTTTTCCAATTTTCTAAGTGCCATTAAACTATAGG
>NZ_JBFUKX010000033.1:0-70330 GCF_056400605.1 Mucilaginibacter sp. P5_A4
GCTATGCTGCACGCCAAATGCCCGCGCTGCCGCAGAGGAAATATGTTTGAGGAGGCTACATACAGCCTGGGCTCCAACAGGATCAACCTAAATTGCCCGCATTGTCAGATGTTTTTTGAGATTGAACCGGGCTATTTCTATGCGGCGATGTATGTGGGCTACGCTATGAATGTGGCAGTGGGAGGATTTTTATGGGTTGCCACTTTCCTGATCACCCGAAATAACGATTCACCCTGGCTATATATTGCCACGATCCTGGGTGGCTTATTCGTCCTTTCACCGCTGAATTTCCGGTACTCCCGTGTGATATTGCTTTACTGGTTGTCACCAAAGGTACATTATCACCCCGAACTGGACACAGATACGCCAGTTGACGGGAATAAATATAAATGGTTTCAATAACGAGCAGCATGATAAATTTGTTCAGACCAAAGCTGATCGATACCCTAAAAAATTACACCCTGGTACAATTTTATAAAGATGCCGTTGCCGGTGTAATTGTAGGTATCGTTGCCCTACCTTTAGCAATAGCCTTTGCAATAGCCTCCGGTGTATCCCCTGAAAAAGGAATTTTTACCGCTATTATTGCCGGGCTCGTCATATCCGCTTTGGGGGGTAGCCGGGTACAGATCGGTGGACCTACCGGTGCCTTTATCGTCATCGTTTATGGAATCGTCCAGCAGTTCGGTGTCGGCGGTTTAGTTATCGCCACTTTTATAGCCGGGATACTACTGATCATTATGGGCGTATTTAAATTGGGTAATACCATCAAATATATTCCCTATCCCCTGATCATCGGTTTTACCACCGGGATCGCTGTCATCATTTTCTCCTCCGAGGTCAAAGACTTTTTAGGTTTGAAAATGGGAAGCGTTCCTGCGGATTTTATCAGCAAGTGGCTGGATTATGGCCGGCACCTGTCTTCTGTAAATCTATATGCCCTGTTCATCGGGATTTTTACCTTGCTGTTAGTTTTGTTGTGGCCCAAAATAACCCATAAGATCCCGGGCTCATTGATCGCTATTGTTATAAGTACATGGGCTGTTTGGCTCTTTCATCTCCCGGTAGAAACCATTGGCAGCCGTTTTGGGGCTATCCCTTCTTCTTTACCAAGCCCGGTAATTCCGGGTGTCAGCCTGGCTACCGTCCAGCAATTGATCAGGCCAGCCTTTACCATTGCATTGCTGGGCAGTATTGAGTCTTTATTGTCCGCGGTTGTCGCAGATGGTATGATCGGCGGAAACCACCGGTCTAACACGGAACTGATCGCTCAGGGATTTGCTAATATCTGCTCTTCCATTTTTGGAGGTATCCCGGCAACCGGTGCGATTGCAAGAACAGCCACCAATGTTAAAAACGGCGGACGGACACCTATTGCTGGAATTATCCATGCCATCACCCTGCTCCTGGTCATGCTTTTTGTAGGCAAATGGGCAGCGCTGATCCCGATGGCAACACTCGCAGGTATATTGATCGTGGTCGCCTGGAACATGAGTGAGTTGGAAAATTTTATAGATGTATTTAAAGGCTCAAAAAGTGACGCAGCCGTTTTACTGACCACCTTTGGACTGACCGTACTGGTGGATCTCACCGTAGCTATTGAAATCGGAATGATCCTGGCAGCCTTCTTGTTTATGCGTAAAATGATGCAAACAAGTTCTGTACAGCAAGCTATTTTTTCCGCAAATCCATTACCTGACCAGGAACTTAACATGGAAGTAATACCTGCAGGGGTTGATGTCTTTGAGATCAACGGCCCTTTATTTTTTGGTGCAGCTTATAAATTTAAGGATGCCATGAAAGTTTTAGAGAAACCCGCAAAAGTATTGATCATCCGGATGGGAAATGTCCCTGTAATTGATGCAACTGGTATCAGGGTATTGAGAGACGTTCATAAAGAAATAAAAAAGCAGGGAACTAAACTCATCCTTTCCGAAGTGAATAGTGAACAGGTAATGGATGAGTTAAAAATGGCACGTTTGTTATTTCAAATAGGGAAAAGTAATATCAGAGACACTTTTGAAAAGGCTTTAAAACGGGCGAACGAAGTTTTATCGGACGCTATCGTTTTTTAAATAAATAAATAGCGCAACCATGAATTATCCTGAACAATTATACTATACGACGGGCCACCAATGGATCAGTTTTGAAGCACAGTATGCCTTGATGGGCATAACGAATTTTGCACAAAAGGAATTAGCGAACATTGTTGTGGTTGCCATCCCAAGGGACGGGAAGAGTTACCTATATCGGTTTGCCCGTTAAGCAGCGAGGCAATACCTAAGCCCGACCCGCCGCCAGAAATCGCCACACTTGAAATCCTGATGTACCTTATAAAAATTTTCAGCCAGGCTTACTGCTAAATTCACCTCAGTGTCAGAACCTTTGACTTTGATGGATTTACCAGAATCGCTACAGTTAAATACAGAACATAAATCGCGTTCAAAAAGCTTTAGGCACATTATACTCTATCTTTTTTATAAAGAATTTGGCGTAACTAAAATCGCCTTTTTTTAACCTCCACAATACTTCAAAAGTTGTGGGGACAATTATTTGATTCAATACTTTATAGTTAGCCAGTTTAATAACCCATGTTTCTAAATTTTTCTTGTCCATATAACGTTTCGATTCAAGTTGGATTATTTCGCCCGCATCATTAAACGAAACGATATAAAAGAGCGATAATCCAAGGTAGTTGAAGGTAAGTTTAGCTGTCCGCCTATCAATTGCAAACCATTGAAGTTTATCGCCTGGTAATAAATTTGTTGGATACAAAACACTTTCACCAAGCCAGCGAAGTAATTCGCCCTGGTCAAATGTTTTGCCAGCGCCATCTGCAATAGTATAAATGGAGACCAGCGAAACAACAAGTCGCCCTTTATCCTTAATATACATATCACGGGCTGTAAACATTGTTGTAGAACCTTTCCAAATAAAGCCTGGCTTTTCGGTAGTAGCGTATTGTTCCCCATTTATGTTTATCCAATCTTTATCTAATCCGGTTTTAAATTGCCCATCGTGTGTAATTCTTGCATAACTAATATATGGCTGCCCTTCTTTTAAAACAAGTTTGAAATAGCGCTGTACCGGTTCGGGTAAGCCAACTAATTGACTGTAATTAAATGTTTTGCCCTCTATATTCTTTGACTGCGAAAACAATTCTTTTACCTGATGGTAAAATTTGATTGATAAATTTATCCTCCCAATAACCAGGGTTATTAGCAAAATGCCGGATACTATGAGCGTAATGATCATAAGCTTTTTCATTTTTGAGTTTTATTTTTTATATAAATTCCTAGCCTGCGGCAACAATGCAACAAAAATGATTGCAACCGACAAAAACATATAAAAAGTATGCAGCCAACTTACCGCTTGCAGAAAAATCATTTCGAGTTGTATCCACGCAATTAGAATAAATGCCATATAAATACTATAAGTCCAGGACCAGTGCATATCATGATAGCAGTTCAGTTTTTCGGCGAATGCGGATGCCGGTTTTCTGATTAAGGCGAATGTTAATAGACAAGGCGCTATCCCAAGTAGTATAAATAAAATGATCCCCGGTATTATGAAACTATGAAAAGGTGACTTTTCCAGTATGGATAATGGCATACCTATTAAATTGCCACCTGGTGAAATAATTAACAATCCACCTCCGCCAAGGGCTCCTAAACCGAGAAAGCCCAACAAGAAAATTAAATAATTTCGCCCTTTTGTTGTTTTCATTTTTTGGAAAGCTGGTAAACGGTAAGAATTATGATTATTATCACAATGATGGTATAAACCTGCTTATTGTACCGGGCTAACCACTCCGGGAGGTAGATATCGAAGTTGTATTTTGTGGATTGTGAATATTTGTGGGCCATAATGGTTAAGGGGCACATTTTATTGAAAATTAATAAGGTGATACCTTCCATTAGTATAATTCCATAACCGGCCCAAAGCTTCCAGTCAAGCTTGTTTTCGATTGCTGCATAGAGCATGTAAAAGATGACAAAATTGAAGAAAACCCAAATAACACTGTGGGTGATTTTTATGTTGGTTAGTTTTGAGAACATCTTATTGATTTTTAAAGAACTGTCGTTTCTTTAGCGCGTATCAGCCAGCCTACCGGCCGCCTTAATGAAACCGGTTCAGGATAATTCTTCACATAGCCCGTTCGTAATATAAACTGTACCGGGTCACTCATGCCGATTGATGCGTTAAGGCTTTGATGAATAGCCGGTTCTTCCAGTATTTGGGTCATCGGGTGTATGGCTATATTTTTATCTCTTACTTTTAGGAACAATCGTTGCATCCGCCTCCCGGTTTCAATGAGGCTGGTTACAGAGACATCCTTACTTGTAATTAAAAACCAGCCTGCGGAGGACGCTACCTGTTTCTCTACCTGGTCAATATTCTGATCTCTGAAGCTTCTACCCATCACATTGGGTTTTCCATAAAAGTTTCGGACTATCCAGCCGGAAATGCCCTCAATTTCCATACTGCCGGGGGTAAGTCCGTCCCGGTATGTTCCAGCATCCTTACTGGAAAACCTGATCCAGTCAGCCAGTTCTTTTTGCGCCGCATTGCGGTAGGACTGAACCTTATTGGCTTCGATGGTTTGTTCATTGAGATAATGATATGCTTTAGCCGTCCGGGGAATAAAGTGAATAAAATCGGGTTCATTGTCAACCAGTAGTCTGGTATCTTCCGGTTTTAATCCCGCGGCCAGTATATTTGATCTTACAGTGCGGCGTTGTTTGATGCTTTCGGTGCTGTACTTAAATGGGTTTCCTGACCTGATCAGTTTTACTTCCATTACTTTTTCATCCTGATTAGTTTTGGCAATTAAACTAAACTGACACACATAGCCCAGGTTGTTGGCGGCATACTCTAAATTTTGAATAAATGCACCCATTGATAGTATCGTTTCCCGTTGCGCCGGATCAACAGCCGGCAACCATTTACTCTTATCGTTGCAGATGATCCAATGCAAAGGTTCAATATGGTTGATAAACCAGGGTTGTGTATTATGGCCGCTTGGGGCCAGGGAAGCTAAATATAAAATCTTCCTTTCATCTACAGTCAATGGGGTTTTAAGCGGAGTATCCTGCTTCAAATTAGCCCTAACTAAGTTGCTTTTATCGCTGAAGGTATAATAGGTTGCACCCGCGATAACGATCGCCCCCCCCCGTTACGCTTAAGAATTTTCTTCTGTTCATGATGAGGTATGATTTGTAAAAGTCCTGCTGGCGGCCATTCCTTTTCGCCATTTAAAAAGTTCGAACCATATCACAGACAAAAAGCCAATACCTGCACTTATTAGAAGCTCAGACAAGTTTAGCTGTTCGAAACCAAAGAAGTCTGTCAATGGCTTAAGGTAGATCAGTGAAGATGAAATAAGTATAGTAATCCCGATGATCAGCAACACCAGGTTATTTTTATACCTGATTGTGGTAAACAGCGAATAGTAAAACGAACGGTTGACCAACGTGAGCAAGATATTAGCCGCAATCAGGCAGGTAAATACCATGGTACGGGTAAGCTGTTCATCTGCCCCTTTGCTTACAGCGTATTGGTAAGTGGCCAGCGTTCCGATAGTGATCACCAGGCCTTGAATAATACTGGTCATTAATTCTTTCCAGTTAAAAAAAGTTGTACTGATGGGACGTGGTTTTTGTAACATCGTATTTTTTTCCATCGGCTCATTCTCATAAATGATAGAACAAGTTGGCCCCATGATTAATTCCAGGAAAATGATATGTACCGGGGAAAAGATGTTAGGGTAGATCCAACCCAAAGCCAGCGGGATAAATACGGTCAATACGATGGGGATGTGGATGGAAATAATGTATTGTATCGCCTTTTTAAGGTTGGCGTATATGCGCCGGCCCATTGCCACGGCATCAACCATTTTAGATAAATCATCTTCCAATAAGATCAGTGAAGCGGCTTGCTTTGCAATTTCGGTGCCTTTTTTTCCCATGGCAATACCGATGTGTGCGGCCTTTAAAGCAGGGCCGTCGTTTACCCCATCTCCGGTCATGGCCACTATTTCGTTATTGGCTTTTAGGGCATTGATGATCTTCAGCTTTGCATCAGGGAACATCCGGGTAAAAATGTTTACTGTTTCCACCTTACCCCGGAGTTCTTTATCGGACAATTGCATCAGCGCATCTCCGCTAATGCATTGATCGTCCCCACGGAAATCAATTTGCCTGGCAATAGCGCTGGTGGTTTCCGCATTGTCGCCAGTGATAATTTTAACCGCGATCCCGGCCTTGTAGAAGCCTTGAAGCACTGTGTTAATATTTTTCTTGGGCGGGTCATAAAAGGCGATCAACCCTTTAAATGCAAAATGAAATTCCTGCTGTGTCGGTGGGAAATTACTTCCCGTGAAATTTGCTTCGCCTACAGCTAACACACGGTAACCTTCGGCTGCAAGTACCTCAATTGCTCCGGCTACCTGCTTTTTCTCACTGCTGTTTAAATTGCTGATGCTGATCAGTGCTTCCGGTGCACCTTTAGCCGCGATATTGCGTTTGCCGGTTCCATTTTCAAACAGATGGGTCATCATGGGCGGTTTGCCACCCAGGGGGTATTCATGGATCATTTGATAATCAGGGCGCTCATCCGCAAAGCCCGTTTTTGAATAGGCATCGTGCAGGGCAATTTCCATGGGATCGAAAGGAATCGGTTCGCTCGCCCACATAGCCAGCGTTATCAGCCGCTGAACAGGTCCAGTTGAGATCTTTCCCGTAGCATCTGCAATACAATTCTCCGATAGTGTGTACACTTTCGCCAGGCTCATCTTATTCTCGGTTAGGGTGCCGGTTTTATCGGTGCATATCACCGATGCGCTGCCCAGAGTTTCAACCGTTTTCATTTGTTTAACGACGATACCCATTTTCATCATCCGCCAGGCACCCAAGGCCATGAACGTCGTAAATGCAACCGGAATCTCTTCGGGCAAAATGCTCATGGCCAGGGTAAGTGCTTTAATGAGGCTATCCAGAATATTAGCCGAATGGCGATAGTTAATGGCCCACACGATCAGGAACACGATAACCCCAGCGATCACCATTTTCTTTACGAAATTGTTGATCTGTACTTCCAGCGGTGTTTTTTCTTCTGTAATAGATTCCAGGCTTTTGCCAATTTTACCAATCCGGGTTTGATTGCCTATAGCGGTTATGGTTGCGATGGCCAAGCCGCTTGCTACCGTTGTGCCATGAAAAATTAAATTGTCCGCTGAAGAGCTATCTTTATAAACGGCCAAGGATTCGCCAGTCAGTATGCTTTCGTTGACCGAAAAATCGTTGGAATGTACAATAATAGCATCTGCTGTTATCGAAGTCCCTTCTTCTACCATCAGGCTGTCGCCAACTACAAGATCTTTGCTTTTTATTTCTAAAACGTCTCCGTTCCTGATCACTTTGCATTTGGGTTGCGAAAAACCCTTTAGCTTTTCGAGCGCGTTGCGGCTTCGGGAGTCCTGGTATAAAGAAATGCCTGCCACCAGTACAATTGCTGAAGCCAGAAAAATGCCGTCGCCGGGGTTCCCGCTAATAAAGTAAATACATGAGGTAACCAGCAGTAAGATAACCATCGGTTCTTTTGCAAGTCCTCTCAGGGCGTCAGCAAAACCTTTTTCCTTTTTAAACGATAGGCTATTTGCTCCATATTTTGACCTGGCCGTAATTACTTCATTGTTACTTAATCCCAGTACATCAAAGTTATTTACCGCCATCTGTTTTATCGATTAGTATCATTACAGCCTTTATAGACCGTGGATGATTATTTCATTTCGGACGGAATAACCATCAATGGAATATGCTGGTTATTCTAAGCAGCCGCAGTTGTAGATCAGTCAAACAGGCTTGGGTTTTTCTTCCCAGGATTTTTGACCTGGCCCGTGATAAACTAATGCTTTCATATTTTCTGGTATTAACCCCTAACAGATTACTACAAAATTGCTGCTGTTTTGTTTATTTAAGATGCTGATTATCAATTTAAAAAATGATCTTAATCACTGTTTAAATATGAAAAATGTTCCATTTTTCTTCTATTAATCATACCGTCACAAAAAGACCCGTGATTATCCCCAGATTTACTACCGGCACGTTCTGAATACCAGCATTAATGATGGGCATGATTGGTTAACGGCCCATGGCCAGGTAGATATGATGGTAATGATACATAGAAACCATAGCGTTTGGCACCGTATTTTCAAAGGCAGCCATACACAGCAGATGTCCAGGAGGGTGAACGTACCGTTAATGGTTTACCCAGCCGAGTCCCAACCGATGATTTAGTTCGTTGAGACAACATACTTAAATTGATATCTTATGTTAGGAGAATTAAATAAGGAAATGATTGAAGAATTGCTGAAGACGCAATTGATCGGGCGTATTGGCTGTCATGCAGATGGAGTAACCTATATCGTCCCTGTGAATTTTGTCTATGAAAACCCTTATATATATGCCCATTCCGCAAAAGGCCTGAAAATTGACAACATGCGAAAAAATCCGGAAGTATGTTTTGAAGGCGATAAAATTGAAAGTCTTTTTATATGGCAAAGCGTTGTTTGCTGGGGCACATTTGAGGAGATAACCGACATTTCAGGAAGCGAGCAGGCCATGCAAAAGTTAATACGTAGCATTGAACCTTATCTCGCTAAAACAGAAGATGTACACCCTTCGCATGGTATCGTCGATCTGGCCAGTGAAATAGGAAGTACAAAAGAACTGATTGTTTATAAGATCAATCTTACGAAAAAAACAGGAAGGTTCGAGAAACGGGAATACTCAGCCGGCTACTCCAAGAGCAATGATAAGTTAGTATAATCGCCTTTTATAGTTATAGTGGTTAACCGGATTCCGCTATTAAAAGATCTATACACATCAGGAAACGGTGCTGATTGGGTAAGAGGTTTTAACAATCAGATCACCAGTTTTCCTACATCCGCACATGGCGATGCCGATCCGCTTAAAAAACAACTAAGCCTCTGCATTTAGCGATACAAGGCAAGAAAGATTATCAGGAAAAACTGTTTATCTGATTCCAACTTTGGTACTATATTCCCCAGGGCAATTTTTACAGACAGCTCAAAGGCCAATTAAATCTTACGTTTTTATAAGCTTAAAGCGATAATTCCGGCTGTATTTTTACAACCACTTTTTTCTTTAAACCCATATATAGATCAATTTCAACCTAATATGTAAAATAATCATTATTTATTTAATGCTTAAAAAGCAATTTAATTTATAAAAAATGCTGTACATTTGGCTTAACAATTAGAGTAAACTTGCTTTTTGCGTCATTCGTAGAGTAAGGAACCTTTTAAAATGTAAATTACTGATAATTAATATATTAGAGCGATGGTTCTGAACCCTAGCTCTCCGCAAGAATTTTATCAAAATAAGCTCTCTGTTAAATCAGGGGGCTTTTTTTATGCGCAATTCAATTTAGGGATACAAAAAGGGATACTTTTCAAGATTCTTACTTAAGCCAATTGTATATCAAATTAGTAGTCTAAACATGCCATCACCCCATAGCAGATTATCTTTGCCCCCCTAATCAGGGTTTGTTTCTGAATTATGTTTGTTGCAACTTTAATTTTTTTATCAATTATTTCCAGTAGCGCACCCTTGATAAACGCTAACATAATATAAAATACTAAAAACATTAGCAATTTATTATCTTTGAAAAAAACTTCACATTTTAAAATGTCTACGCATAGCTATCTGACCCGAGAGGCTAATAAAGCCTTTATAAAACGTAAAAATGGTCCCGATGAGGTCATAAGGATAGTACCAGGCCTGCAAAGAACAGCAGTTCAATGCTATTATTTATATACAGCCTTTGAAGAAAGATCTGTTGACCTCGGGTGCATTTTATTCGACCTGCAGGGTTTCTGGATCTATGATGGTGACCTGTTATCTATTGGTGAACAAGAACAGTTTGCAGATTTTATTATCAATTCAATTATGTAGAAAGATTATGAAAAAACAATTAATTACCGGTTGACCATGGCAGAAAAGCAAAGGCTTAAAAACCAAAAAATAAGCCAGAAGCAGTTGCAGGATTATACATCCGACGAAATATAAGCGCTGCTTGAAGCCTTACCACAAAGGGCCAGGGAGTTTAACCCCCTGGCGGAATTTCAAAGTACACCCTCACTCGGTATCAATTTTGCAGAAGAGCTCATCAGCCAGGGTTACTATACACTGGAACAACTCAAAGGAAAATCAGCAGTGGAGCTTTTTGATGCTTTTGAATAACATTGCGGCACATGCGCCGACCCTTGTGTGGACGATTCATACCGAATGCTTGTGCATTATATCGAAAACGGTGACGACAGCAAACCATGGTGGCATTTCACCGCTGAACGCAAAGCTTTTCGGGAACAACATGGGTTCCCCGCCAACCGACCAAAGAAACCATGGCATAAAAGCGAATAAAACCCTGAAATGAATAGCTATCAACGAATGTAGATTACTCCATATATGATTGTACTATTGTTACAAAGTGCGTTATACTTTCATAATTTGACAAAAACAGTCATTTTTAGGCTTAAATTATTCTCTGTGAGATGGTATTTACGTCTTAATCCCGCCTAAAATCTTTTAACGTTCCATCAGTGTTGAATTGTATGGAGTAGCGCTCACGGTCTCCATTGATTGTGCCCGGATACCAGCGTATCAATTTATCCCAAATTATCATATAAACACTGGTGGTTGGTTTGGCTCCTTCAATCTGCGCGGCTTTTTCGTTGTATAGCCGGGCAATGTTGGCTATGCTGGAAAAGTTTACATCGTTTAGCGAAACTAACCTGTTTTCTATATCTGCATTTGCAGACAACTGTTGAGGTTTGGGTTTTGACCAGGTTCCATCCTGATATACATAGTTATCTACATAATCAAGATTTTCGGGATGACGGAGCATAATATTAATGCTGCCATCATCATAAAAATGTACCGACTGGTAAATAAAGATCTCTTTACCCTTGTATTGCCGGAGATTTCTTAAAGCAGTCTCGGCTTTTTCTAACGCTGTAGTGTTTACTAAAAAATTCTTGTTTTTTGGATGTTCAGACGACTTAATCACATGCTCGGTAGTAATATTGATTTTTGACAACGCAGTTGTCACTTGCTGTTGCATTTGAATTATGGCCTGGTTGGTTGAACTATCAACCACCTGCTGTACCTGAACAGGTTTGTTTACCTCCGGTGGGTTTGATTTCGGTTTAAAAGTATCTTTAACACTTTTAGTAAGCTGTTTGCAGCCCGAAATTGTTAAACCGAAAACTGCCAGAATGATTTTAAAGGAGTTTAACGCTTTCATAAGTTTAACTTATTTTGTTTAAATCGCTCGCAAAAGCTATGTTTCGGGGGTCTTCTTTCAAATAGAAAATATCGACGGTTTTCTCCCTCGTACTATCCAGTTCAAGCAGACCTACAATTTTTTTGATACTTGCTCTGTGGGTGTAATTTTGATGATCAATAAACTCCAGCTCAAAGTTTACCATCGGCTGTTCATTAATGTAGGTACCAGTGAGATTGGCAGCAAGCAGTTTAGCAATTGTTCTGATACCTTTAAACTTAATTAAAGGCGCATTACCCGGTACACCGCTTAGTTTACCATCAATAAAACTGGCCAGAAAATTATAAAACAATAATACAGCCGGGCAAATGAGCAGTGGATGTCCAAAGCTCATAAAACGCCAGCCCATGCCTTCACTTTCTGATTGATAAGAATAGATGTAAAACCCAATAATCAATGTGAAGAGAAATAACCAGCTCAGGTTTATCAGTACCATTATGCCTTTATTTATACTGGCTTCGGTACTTTCGAAAATAAAATAAGGGATGTGTTTTACCTCTTTGTCAATTAGCAGGCCTACCTTTTTACCCTTTTCAAAACGACGTTCATATGGCCTCACGTCATTTACATCGGTTTTTTGGGTGATCTCGCTATCAACCAGATTTTTAAACACCAGGATAAGCTCATAGGTGTTATAACCAACATTGGGTGTAGATAAATTGATGGATTCCAAAATCTGCGCTTCACGGTACACGCCGTTTTTTTTCAAACGTTCAATATTGCGTTTACTTAAGAAAATGCTTACAACCCATTTGCGATAATAGCCTGCCAGGACAATGATCCAAAATATCACGGATAATATTACAATACCCAACGAAAGCCAGGGATCTGATGCCTCGATGTTAAGTGGATTTTCGCTTTTAATTCCGTAATACAAAAGCATAGGAAACGGAATTGCAAAAAA
The DNA here is from genome assembly GCF_056400605.1 of Mucilaginibacter sp. P5_A4. Taxonomy (NCBI): domain Bacteria; kingdom Pseudomonadati; phylum Bacteroidota; class Sphingobacteriia; order Sphingobacteriales; family Sphingobacteriaceae; genus Mucilaginibacter; species Mucilaginibacter sp. P5_A4. The sequence continues at coordinate 12,272 of NZ_JBFUKX010000033.1, forward strand.
CAAAGCGTAAAGCATCCAGAATATAGTAAAGCCATATTTCATAATCTAATGGTTTTAGTTAAAAAAGCTGATTTTATGCTATTATATGGTTAGCCAATAAAAGCAAAACTATTTTCGAATGCTTTACCAAAAACGGGAACAGGTTTTAATGCTTTGTTGGCTGCATTGATCATACCCAGTATCCAGAATACAATGATTACCAGGCCGACCATACCCAGAAAAGCAAGCGAAGGCACCATCGATACGATAAAATTCAAAATGATATTCAGAACCATGCTTATTATAGCCAGACCTAATGATTGTTTTAAATGATACCGGAGCAAAGCATCGGCTTTATCTTTTCCTGAAAAATAAGCGATGAGCCAACCGATAAGGGTGATGTACGATACAATGGATAGTGTTTTGTTATTCATGATAATTAGATTTTCGTCTTGCGAAATTGCCACAACAAAATTGCTTAGATCAAGAACGGATAACTAATTTCAGCATTCTACAAAGCGTCTACTTATCTACAGTCAAGCGTCTACAACACATCTACAATTTTTATAAAATACTAATTATTTGTCAATTATGAATTTATCAACCTGCAAATCCAGGCATTTTTACTTACTACAAACTCCGGCTCAAATTACAGATCAGATAGCCGGCAATCGATTATTGATAACGTAGCATTAAATGAAAAAGAAAAGCCTGCTTGCTCAACCGCTCGAAGCAAACAGGCTCAATAAAACTTGAGTGGGCTTAAAATTCAATATCGTCAGCCACATTGCCGCCTTGACTATCGGCAAACAATTGTTGATATTTTGCTCTGTAAGTGTTCTGACTTTGATTATATCCTTCATAATTGGCCTGGATGTCTTGATGTATCTGATCATTCCATAAGGAAGCGGCGATCTGAAAATCTCCTAAAGAAATACTATATTTATTTAAGATCCATTGTGCGCCGTCAAGTCCGTATTCATAAGCTACCTGTCTGGCAACTTCCAGTTCCTGATAAAAGGCTTTATCAGTTTTAATCTTTTCAATATTATCTGATCCCCCGGCCGAAGCAGCTGTTTTTAGGTTACCAAACTTAGGGTGTTGATCAGCAGCACCGAAATACTGGCCAAAAAGTGTTACAATATGGAAAGTGGGGTCTTGTTTCATACGTTCGGGCCAAAGCAGATTGGCTTCCTGCCATACAGGTAATTCTACTCCTAAAGCTTTTGCTATATCGGCTTCACTTAAACCGCTTACTAATTTTGCGCACGCCGCACTGTAATCTTCTAAAGTAATACCGTGAATAGGTGCTAATAATTGATTCTCAGACATATGGTTATTATTTAATAATGATTAATTGAATTTGAATGATCTTGCAGCATACGTTGGTAAAATTTTTCATTTTCCTCCGTCATATCAGGTACTATCTTATTCCACTCATCAAACATGGAACGTAAATATTGCTGGTACAGCTGTGAGTTTTTAGGCCGACTTTCCTCATAAATCTTAAGCAAATGTACTGTACGCTGCTCCGCCAGGCTCCGCGCCTGGTGCAGTACTGTTTGCGCTCCGGTTGAGGGCATAAATGTGTTCTGCGTTTGACAAAACGGACAAGTAATATAGGTAGCGATGAAGAATATTTGGGGAATAGCCATGTTGCCGCCACACTGCCTGCATACAAATTTATCCCGGATACTTTCAAACGCAGCCAGCTGTTCCTGGTAGGCGGTTTCCAGGTCCTGCTCACCCGCGGCGTTGTTTAGGAAAGAGGTATAATAGGCTGTTTTTTCCTCAAAGATATTGTGCCGGTTTATACAATCCATTCTGAAAGCATGGAGTTTGTCGTGATACTCGCGACCTGCTGTGAAAATAAAATCAGAAAGTTGAGCAGTTGCACAATCAATAAAGTAGAAGATGTTTTCCTCCTTTGCTTTATTGGCTTTATTCTGCATCTGGTTAATTTGCCCGCGCAACCCCATCAGCATATGACTATGTGCACGTTTATAAGGATCAGTATCCTGGTTAAAAACCTCCTGGATTTCGGGCACTGCAGCCATACACATTTCATGCATACGGGCTTCCAGTTTATCCAGAAAACTAAACCACCTACCCTGTGTTTGCCTGATCGCTTCAAGCAGTTCGGGGTTATGATATTTTTTATCAAATAAACCAAACATTACCTATGAATTATTTTCCTTCTTAATATGAACACCATCAGTAAGCCTGGTATTTATAAACTTAAAACCACAATAAGCACAGGCAGTAAGACCCTGACTGAAAGCCCGACCTGCACCACATTCAGGACAGTCACGTACCTCGATTTTTGCTTCTTCCTCTTTTATTTTGCCACCGTAATTCTCCTGGCTTATGACCTTTTGTTTCAGCCGCTCCAGATAAGTTAGGGTTCTTTTTTCTTCGTTTTCGCCCATGGTTCTTACAGTAATTTTATGAGTTCTTCTTTTTTAGCGGCGTACTCAGCTTCGGTGATCAACTGTGTTTCAAAAAGGTCCTTTAATTTTTTGAGTCTTGCCGGTATATCCTCTGTTGGGGCAGGTGGTATGGTGTTTGCCTGGTTCATGATCATCCCCATGGCTACTGCCTACCGGGCTGCATCACCCATGGCAGAGTTTTCTTTATCCATGGCGTTGGCTACTCTAAATTGAGAGAATTTGTTCATGTCAGTTACCATATTCATGCCGGTAACATTATCATAATGTTTAAGTACTTCCTCGGGCAAGGTAACACTGGTAATGGTAAATTGGGTTACTTCCAGGCCCAGGTCGGTAAAATATTGCTGGATAAGTGGCTGTATTTTTTTATTTAGTTCAGAAATATTTCCTACTGCATCCACTACAGCTATGTTTGCCTGTGCCAGTACTTCAGCAAATTTGGGGGCAATAAAATCGCGCAGCTGCAATTCCAGCTCAACAATATTCAACCTCGGATAGGTGCCTGCATATTCCCTGAAGAACCGCCCTATATCAGAGATACGAATATTGTAAGTGCCGAAAGCTCGTATGCGTACCTGCCCAAAGGCAGGATCTCTCATCAGAACAGGTGTTGGGGTACCCCACTTAAGATTAACAAACTGATGCGTATTAAAAAAATAAACATCAGCTTTGAAAGGGCTTTCAAAACCGTATTTCCAACCTTTAAGGCGTGTTAGTACGGGTATATTTTCCGTCTTTAAGATGTATTTTCCGGCAATGAATGTATCTGCAAGCCGGCCTTCGTTTAGCAGAAGCACAGATTGGCTTTCCCGCACAGTTAATGCGGCGCCGTTCTTAATTTCTTTATCTGCATCCGCAAATTTCCACATCAACAAATTAGGATCGGGAGTTACAGATTCAATGATCTCAATAAAAGGTAATGCCATGTTTAAGAAGGTTAAATATTTGTGATAAATGATAACCAATTAAAGAATCATTGGTTTACTTTTTTATCCTCTTTTAAAGAAAGAAAACAGGCCACTTGACTTCCATTCGCGTTTTCTTCTCAGTGCTTCTTCGTTTTCGGGCACGGTTTTCAAAATATTGTTCACAGTTCCAATCGCTGCATCAATCTCACCAGCCGCTTTGCATGCATCGGCGTATTGCAGTGTTGCCTTTAACCTTGTGTCGTCCCACTTCCATCCGTTCCGATCATAACAGGCTATGGTGGCCAGAGAAAAGTCCATACATTCGTCCCACTGATTTAAGGCATAGGTGCACTGCGCCAAACTCATATTGGCATCACAGATTTTACTTTCCTCACTTTCATTTCCGGGCTCACAGGCACCAAGCAGAATAGTTAAATTTTCTTTTGCACTGGTATAATTTCCCAGGTTCAGGTATGACATGCCCCGCATGAAATACAATTTTTGAACAGAGTCTATCGTGATCGCATCACCTTTTACTGATTGATAATTATTGGCACAGGCAATACACTGATTATAGTCTTTCAGTTGGTAATAATTTTGCATCAACATATACCATGACGAGTTATCGTCGGGATTTTTATCCAGTTGCTCCTTCCAGGCCTGCGTGGCATCTTCCAAACTCTCCTCATTTAACAGATCCTGACGTATATTTTGAACAACAATATATCTCTCGCTTAACACAAACAATTCCTGCTCATTCAGTTCACTCCCGTAAGTCTTAATAAAGCCGTTATATTCATCTTCTATCCCGGTTAAAAGCTCCCTGGCCTCATCTTTATGACCAAGATTATAAGTTGCCAACAATTGCTTCCCTTTTAAATCAATATAATCTTCAAAACCTAAATAATCGCTGCTATAAGCAGTTGCCTGCTCCAGTACCTCAATGGCTTCTTCATATCTTTGTAATTCGAGTAACGCGGTGCTTAAACTATACAATTGCTCCCAAAAAGGAGATAAAGAATAACCTCGTTTATGTACTTCAACCGCGCTTTCATATTCTCCCAATTCGCTTAGTGCAATGCCATAATTATTACAGCACATGGCGAAGATATGTGGTTCATTGGCTGTACTATCCCCCTTATTATTATAGAAATAATCATAAAAACCATTATAAGAAATTTTGTAAAAATTTGCTCTGATCTGCAGCAGTTCACGGGCGTTGGCCGCATTACTGATATTACTTTCTGATTCGTAAAAAAAGTTCACCCCAGCATTGTAGTACATCACAGGTGAGTCTTCGGGCCATTTTTCTATTTTAGGCAGTTCTCCGTTTACCCGGTACGAAGTTTCAATTAAGCGTTGTAAGCCAAGGGCAAGTCCACCCAGTTCTACACTCTTTTGTAAGTATGGAAGCGCCTCGCTGTAGCTTTTTACATCATACAACGCGGCGCCGGCATAATGATAAGGAATAAGCCAATCCGGATAAATTTTTATATAATGTTGCGCAAAGTTCAACATTTCTACAGTGTCGCTCTTTATGCGTTCTTTAAATATCTTGAGGGCGATAAACATTCCATATATTATCGACTTATTGATAATACCTTGCCGGGTTAGTTCCTCCAGCTTGTGATACAACTTAATTAACTCTTCATCAGAATCCGCGTCGCTCATAAACAGACCTATCTGAGCCACTTCGCCACCTAATTCATAGTCATGACTGTTCAAGGCAAGATTAGCGATCTGGCAATAAATATGAACATCTTTATGTCTATAGGCCAACCCTTCTCTATAAACTTCCAGAGCCTTGGCAGGGTCATTTTTATACTCCAGGTAGAGGTTTACTTTTTTCGCATACAACAGTCCTTGCTCTTGGTCTGCCAACTGCGGTTCTCAGTGGTGTGTGCATGGTTTAATTTTATTAACAGATTCAGATCTTTCAATGCGTGATCTATATCGCCTGTTTGATAATAGGCTTCCTGCCGATAAGTGATAGCCTTAATCCTGGTATCAAGATGAATTGATGTCGCTAACTGATCACAGTAGGTTATAGCTTCCGGCAAATTTAGCCCAGTTATGAAAATGTTGATGTAAGCCATATACAGCATGGCTTCTTCATGAGCAGGTGCTAATTTCAGCACTTCTTCAAAACTATTAATGGCAATAGCTACCTGATCATCTGAGTTTTCGTTATTATAAGATAATTGATATTCGCACTTAGCTTTTAGCAATAGGCCCTCTAAATTCTGAGAATTAAAAAGCAGGAAAAGATTCACAGCTTCAAGGCACTCGGTGTAATTGCCTGTGTTATAAATTAATTGCAGATGTTCAATGTCTACCACGCTTTGTTGCATATAATATTTTTAATAGATATTAGGTGTGAAATAGGTCAACTTACATTTTTCGTTTGGCAATATTACCGCAACAAAATTCATATAACTGTCACAGAATACCTAATTTCAACGTTCTACAAAGCGTCTACCCACATACACAAATGTGTCTACAATACATCTACAGCATTACACAACTGCCTCATTACATGATTATTATAAATAAACCCCATCTACAAACTCAAGCACCTTTGTACTAATTCTCGGCCATTTATAGTAATTTGGCTGCATGACGTTTTTGCGGTACAAATTATTTACAGTTGCCTGTATTATTGGGCTTTCCTGGGGTGCCTTCGCGCAAACTACACTATCAGATAGTTTGCGGACTGTTATTAATAACGTAGTATTAAATGAAAAAGAAAAGCCTGCCTTGCTTAACCAACTGGCCGAAACAAACAGGATCAATAAAAATTATGTTATTGCCATAACGAATGCCAAACAATGCATCTCTTTGGCCTTAAAACACAAAAACTTTACTGAGGCCGCCAAAGCATATACGTTACTGGCCAATATAAAAGCCACCACACAACAGTTTGCTAACTTAAAACAAACATGTGATACCGCTTTAACTATGGCACACAAAGCCAATGACCCTATAGCTATGGCCTATGCCTACTATTCGCGGGTATGGCTGTATAAAACGCTGGGCGATGCGGAAAATGTGGTTAAGTACTGCCAGCTGGGTTTAAAGGAACTTGAAAAAAAAGCCGATCCGTTTATAACCTCCAAGATATACTATCGGCTTTATGTGGTAAATTCCGACTGGAACAACGAAGCCAAAGTGAATTTTTACGCCCGGAAAGCCACCGAAAATGCCCTGCAAGCCAAAGATTATAATCTGCTCAGTAATTGTTACACCGCGTTATCGGTTGCTCATGAATACAACTACAATAAATTAAAAAGCAAATCTGAACTTGACAGCACCTTATTTTACCTGAATCGATCAGAAATGCTTTACAGGCAATATCCTGGTCAGGTGGCTGATAATACATATGCCATAGCCTGCATTAATATTGCAAATGCCTATTTAAAATATTTTCCTGAAACGGATAAAAACGCAAAGGAACTGGGTATCCGATATGCTGGAATTGCCCGGTCTGTATCAAAAAGTGCAGGTAACAATCAGGAAATTGTAGCCAGCAGCTTAGGCATACTAAGCGAATATGCCCGGCGTAGTGGTAACAGCGCCCAACAGGAAAATTATTTGCAGGAAGCTTATAATGTAATGAAAACTGAACAGCCTCCTTATTATTATACCATGATCAATGTAGTACAAGCCTTATCAGATTTTTATGAAAAAAAAGGCGATCATCAGCAGGCGCTTGGCTTTCAGAAAGAGTTAACGGAATACACAAGGAAAAACTTCAACCAGCAACAAGCCCTAAATACGCAAAAACTGGAAATACAGTATGAAACTGAGAAAAAAAACAGTGAAATGCAGGTATTGAAAGAACAGGAAAAGAATCGCAGGTTACAAAATTATCTTTATGGCTATATCGCACTCGCCTCTCTTGTAGGTTTGTTATTTATGTTCCGCTCCTACCATTTTAAATTACGTTATTCCCTGCAACGGGAAAAACAATTGCAACTGGAAAACCAGGAGTCAGAATTGCAGGTAAAATTAGAAAAAGAAGAACAGGCCAGACTAATGGCAGAACAACAGTTACTGGAAACACAACAGCAGCAGTTAAAATTAGAAGTTATGGCCAACACGCTTCAACTGGAGCATAAGAACCGGATGCTGCATCATATAAAGAACAAGCTCACCGAAGGTGATCCTGTAAATATGCAGCGTATACTAAAGGAAGAAATGATGTTGGATAATGACTTTGAACATGCAACATTGCAGATACAACGCGTGCATCCCGATTTTTTTCATCTTCTTAATGATAAGGCTAAAAGAAAACTAACCCTGCTTGATTTAAAACTTTGCGCATACCTCTATCTTAAAATGGATACACGGCAAATTTCCCAACTCATGCATATTGAGGCTAAAAGCGTAAGAATGAGCCGTTACAGAATAAAACAAAAATTAGGACTGGAAAAAGAAGAGAATCTCAATATCTTTCTACAAAAAATTGGGTAATTAAAAAGTCGATTAAGCATAAGAAGAGCATTTAAGCTTCGGTAGCTTTGCAAATTAAACAGGAAGCGATGTCCTGGCATATTTTGCGTTTGATCAGGAATATCATATACAACGGGAGCTTAGAGTTTTGCTATGGTTTAATTTATGGCCTAATATACTTCGATAACAAAATACTTAAACCGATAAAAGCGGGGTATCTCACTCCCGACTTTATTAATCAGTTTAAATACTAAAGGACTCACGCCATGTAAGACGTGGGTCCGAAATTCTAATAGTATCCCGTTGATTTTATCCAAATGTATTCGAAACTGCCACTTCGTGAAAGGTAGCTTCAGGATCAATTTTTTAAGAATGAATAATCGGTATATCCCTTTTCTCCCCCACCATACATTGTAGCTCCGTCCGGTACATTCAGCTCAGCATTCAATTCAAACCGTTTAGGCAAATCGGGGTTGGCCAGAAATAATGAGCCGTAAGAGATTATTTTAGCGATCCCCTTTTCCAGTTCTGCTTCCCCGCTATCTTTATTGAAACCTGCATTGGCAATTACCAGATGGTTGCTTATGCTGCCAAAAGTTTCCACAGCATTCTCAGGATAGTGCGGGTAATTATCCAAAGGGAACATGCCATTCATCAAATGAATATAGGCCAATGGCAATTCATTCAATGCTTCGATCAAAGGTTTGAATTGAGCAACAGGATCGCTGTTTTCTATATTGTTATAATAGACAGTTGGCGATAGCTTAATGCCAACTTTATCACTTCCCGACGCATCAACCAGCTCCCGCATAACTTCCAACACGAAGCGGTTCCTGTTCTCAATGCTGCCACCATACTCATCAGTCCGGAGGTTTGCGCTTTCCGATAAAAATTGGTTAGGTAAATATCCAAATGCTGCGTGTAATTCAACACCATCAAAACCGGCATCGATAGCATTCCTAGCGGCCAGACCGTAATCTTTTACGATCTGCTTGATCTCTGCAGTAGTCAGTTCCTGAGGCGTTTCATAATCTTTCATTCCCTGAGAAGTGAAATGCTGCTGCCCTTTTATCCCGATCGCCGACGGTGCTACAGGAAGTTTCCCTTTTCTATCCACTGAATGACCGACACGTCCGGTATGCCAAAGCTGGGCATAGATCACCCCTCCGTTATCATGAACGGATGTTGTTACTTTCTTCCAGGCATCAATTTGCTCCTGGCTGTACAGGCCGGGTGTCAGGGGGCTACCCAGCGCCTGTTCCGAGATATTGATGGCCTCCGTAAGGAGGAGGCCCGCAGTGGCACGTTGTGTATAGTATAATACGGTCAGGTCTGATACGACACCTTCGCTATTGGCTCGGCTGCGGGTCATGGGTGCCATCGCGATGGCGTTCTGCAATGTTTCTTTTGCTAATGTTACTTTTTCTAATAATTTCATGGTCTCTTTATTATTTTGTTGTTATTGTAAATCGTACTGTTTAATCCGGAAGATTTCTTTCTTTAGATCAGCCCCTTGTCACGGCAGTATTGTGCCACGCTTTCTTCAACAGTTGGCAGCTCTCCGAAAAGTTCTTTTTGTCTTTGCGGGTTTTTGCTTATATATACACCAGTATCTATCCACCTGATCATTTCATACATATCTTTGATGTTGTCATTGAAACGGCCTATGACCGGCAGGACGTATTTCACCACGAATGGAGGCATAACCGGCTTGACTTCTATGTTCTTTTTAAGAACACTTGCAAACGCAGCTGCCAGTATCTTCTCGTTAACCGGTCTGTCCCAGCCGATATCTATGGAAGTGTTTAATTCTGAATCCGGTAAAGCAACCGCTGCCATAGCGGCATACCTGGCAAGTTGGGGGGTATAAATGATCCCGTAAGTCCCGGTCAGGAAGGTTGGCAGTATACCTTTGGTTATCTTACCGATAATAAAATCCGGTGTCTGATCAAGAAACGCTCCCGGCCTGAGGGCAATATAGGGCTGCCCTTTTTCTTTCAGGTATTTTTCGATCAGGTATTTATTATAAAAGTGAGGTACCGATCTGGCTTTATCCGATTCAAGGATGGAGATCAGTACAAATCGCGGAATTCTGGCTTCTTTCGCAGCGTCCACCAGGTTTTGGTAACCGATCGTATCAGTTGTGGAATTATCGCCTTTTTTCCGGCGGGTATAACCGGCGGCACTGGCTACAATGACATCAAACCCATGCGCAGGTGAAAGTGCTTGCCTTAAAGAGGCTGCGTCCATCATGTCACCCACGACAAAATTCTTGACACCCATTTTAGTGAGTTCACTTCTATTGCTGCTGGCTCTGACCATAGCAGTAACTTCTGCTCCCTGCTCAAGGAGCTCTTTCACGATCTGACTCCCCAGCATTCCGGTTGCACCGGCGACAATAACTTTCTTATTTTTCATTTTTAAATTGTTCATTAAGCCTGGTTACAGGCATTATCATCATTTAGCTGATTAATTATACTATTGGGCTACTACAAGAACAACTTTACCGTTGACCCCGCCAGCCGACACATAATCCTGGGCTTGCGCAGCTTGCTCTAATCTGAAAGTTTTTGCAACGATGGGACGGAGCTTGCCTTCATTTACCAGAGCTAAGCCTGCGGTCAAACTATTTGCTGAGATATTAGAACGAATAAATCGTGCGTCAACTTTGTACTTTTCAGCCAATTTTGTGGACGGCGAGGTTGCTATACTGAACAACTTGCCTCCGGGCCTTAATACTTCAAAAAGTTTATGCTGAGATTCGCCGCCGGCGCAATCCGCCACCAGGTCAACATCCTTAACCAGTACTGTAACGTCTTGTGATTTATAATCTATTGCCTCATCTGCGCCAAGGCTCTTTACTAACGCTATGCCTTGTCCGGATGCCGTAGCTATGACATAGGCCCCTGCGTTTTTTGCCATTTGTACCATGGTGGCTCCTGTTGCACCGGCCGCCCCCTGGATTAAAACTTTTTGACCTTTCGCTAAATTCCCCTCACTGAACAATACCGATTGGGCAGTGCCTATATTAACAACCAATGAGGTTGCTTCTTCGAATGATGTATTGGTGGGTTTTAAGGCAACATGGCTCTCATTTGCCAGCGCATACTCGGCATACCCACTTGTTGAAGTCACAGCGATCACCTGATCACCTGCTTTAAATTGGGTTACTTTTTCACCGGTGGCGATAACGATCCCCGCTACATCTGCACCTGGTACAAACGGCAAGCTGACAGGACGTATGTGTTGCATAATTCCACTGCGTAATTTGATATCCAAGGGATTTACGCTGGCTGCTTTAACTTGAATTAAAACTTCATTTTCATTGTTTATCTCAGGCTGAGGGATCTCTACCACCTCTATCACATTGGAATTACCAAATGCCTTATATTGTATTGCTTTCATTATTTTGAACTATAAAATGGATTCTCAAAAGGCGTGAATAACTTTTCCTTTTTTGTCATACTTAATTATAGAAACAAAATTAAAAATTATTAAATGGGCAAAATAACCGGAAAAGGCGGAAGAATAGTCCTATCCGACAAATGGTGTTTAAAGTTGAGGAGGAAAGAAGACCTATGCAGTGTACGAGAACTTCTTTGGCGTAATGCCATACTGCTTTTCAAATAACCTGCTGAAGTGGCTAAGGTTTGAAAATCCCAACTCATAACCAACCTCAGAAACGGAATGCTTAGCCTGTTTCAACAGAAAAGCGGCTTCTTCCATCCTTGCCTTCTGATAATAATTATAGATTGCATCACCAAATGTTTGCTTAAAAAGTTGCTTAAGTTTCGTTTCACTCATCGAAGCGATTGTAGCTAATTCACTTAAAACCGGCGGAGTACTCAAATCACTCAATATTCCGTTGCGAATGACCAAAAGTTTTTCTGCATCGTTGCTATTTATACTCTTAAAAGTCGTATTCTCCCTAAGCGACAGCTTACTAAAAAGCAAGTACATTAATTCCTGTACCTTAATTTGTACATAGAAATTATTCAGGGAGTTATTCATGTCGACGGATACAATATTTTTAAGCAGCAATTGCATTTCAGGATCCAAACTTTCGAAAAAGAGAAAGGACGCATTTTCCGCTGTAATGGTTTCTATTGTAGTATTAGGCTTTTCAATAGATAGCACTGAGCGTAGTCTGTTAGCAGTGATGCCAACTACAACATATTGAATGTTGCTGCCGGCAGGAAAACGGATTTCCGTGCGCAAATCATTTGATGACAGGAGTATAGAAGAATCATTTTTTTGTGAGCATGGTATGTTTGTCTTATTATGATATTTAACTTCAAGATCTTCCCTGTCATTATAAAAGAAAATGGTACGGACATCATTAGCTATTGCAGCAGGATTGCGTTTAACAATCAGATCTTCTTTCAATACATACCGATGGATCGTTAACTTAAAATCATCCCCAAACCCAACTTTACGTACATAACCTTCTCCAAGTGTCTTCGGGATTTCCAATACATTATCCCTTACAGGCACATTGATCTGTTTTGAGAACAGTGTTATAAAGTCAAAACCCGGGGCTGTTGTAAATTCAAAAATCATTGCAAGAAGTAACTAGTTAATACATCTAAGGTTATGTAAGTTTCTTAAAATTTAAGTCAATGTATTACATTTTAATAATTTAGAATATCATCCCCCTCTTAAAGGCACAATTCCGTCAGTTTAAAGACAAAAAAATAACGCTGTGATAATCAAATATACACACCTTTCTTCACGCTTGATCAATTAACGGCAAACCTAGCTCAATCTCAATCAATCGGCTAAAAGACTACGGATGTTTCGCCCAACTGATAAGTTATCGAGATTGATCTTGTAAGTCTATTTCAAATCGTACTCCTGGGTGACTGTCAAATAACTTTTGCGCCATTGCCTTGCCCACAGGGGAAAACCATCTTTATACGTGTATCTGGCATTTACTTCACATGACCAGCTATTGTTAATACTCTTGTGCAATATCTTCCATGTGAATCAGTATATTGCACTCATTGGAGAGGTAGTGACCAGGTATATAATTACCTCTAAATTTGTCCGGTTTCTTCAGACTTAAGTCTTTCTTGCTTAATCCTTATAGGCTCTATAAACATTGTTTTTGCAGTTTAATAAGAACCTTATTTGATAGGGCTGAAAACTTAATACTTTTAAAAGGCACTCAAAATGGTCATTTAGCATTGTGCCTGCCAAATTGTAGCTTGTATGCTCAGTGCACTTGTAGTATAAATTATTTATTACATAAGGCCTTTATGCATTATCTGCGCCAGCCAGGTTATTTTGCTTTCAAATTGCGGAAACCTGCCGAAAAGAATGATTTCCTGATCAAAGCTCTTGAAAACCGTTTGTAAGGTCTCTGCCAAAAACTGGCTGTCTTCCTCGTTTAGTTCTGCTATTTCTTTATTCTCCATGGCCCAGCTGATCATGAGCTTCACGGCCAGGATCTCTTCTTCAGACATAATGCGCGACTGCATGATCAGCAGCGAGGGGTCTTGCCTCATGTCTTCTATAATCAACTTATATTTTAAAACCATTTCACGCAGGCGTTTAATTTTTACCTCGTTATATGATTCTATATTGGCGGAAAAAGAACGTCGCTTGCTTATTGTGGCTTTACTTTCCTCCAGGCATCGGGAAAATATTTTGTGACATAACGCATCAAGTACCTCTGTTTTATTCTTAAAATAATGATAAAGTGTACTTCGGCCTTTTTTGCATTCATTTGATATATCCTGCATTGACACCCTTACAAAGCCGTAACGCTCAAATACCGTATCGGCTGCCGTTATGATCTCTTCCCTAATGCTATCGTTTTGATCTGCTTTCATGATTCGACAAAAATACAAATTTTGTTGGTGACTTTTTTGTCAATAATGAGTTGCCAGATCATGCGAGATTAATAATATGACACAATTATTAAAAAACCATAAAAACAAATATCGTATAATTGTCGAAAATATTAAACAAGTTATTTAATCAAATATATTTCCATAACGAGGAGAAAAATTAAGTAATAAGTTCATATTTTACCTTTTTATAGCCCGGCGCGATGCGATTTGGGGTTTACAAACAGCGAAATAACAATCGACAAAAACACAAATAATGTTCAATTTAATTATATGAAAACCAAACTTACACTTGCAGCAGCGATGATGGCCGCTATCTGGATTTCCGGCTGCTCAGGCAAAAAAGAGCAAAAGAACGGGCCGGACACGTTAGCGGTAAACGTATTCAATTTGAGTGCGGAATCCATGTCAACCACAGACCGGATCGTTTACGATGGAACGCTTGAAGCTGAAAAGACAATCGATTTAAGCTTCCAGGTTTCCGGAACTATTCTGTCCTTCCCGATACTAACCGGCGATTACGTTAAAAAAGGACAACTGGTAGGCGCTGTAGATGAAACAGTATACCGTAACCAGTATAACGCGCAGTTGGCGCAGGTTAAACTTGCCGAAGAAAACTATATCCGTATCAACGATGTATTTAAAAAAGGTAGCATTTCCGAAATAAAAATGCTGGAAGCCAAGTCAAATTATGAACAGGCAACCTCTGCCGCGCGCGCAACTTATCAGAACATAGCCCATACACACCTTTATGCCCCGGTAAGCGGGTATATTGGTGAAAAGAAAGCCGAAGCAGGGGCTGTAGCCAACCCCGGGCAGCCGGTTTTGCAGCTGCTGGATACCCGTTCGGTGAAGGTGCTGGTTGCGGTGCCCGAGAGTGAAATTAATCACTATAAAGCAGGAACCCCGGCTACGATAAAAATCGACGCGTTAGGGGATCAGCCTTTGCAGGGCAAGGTATCCGAAGTTGGCGTTTTAGCGCTTAGTGGCAGCGCTAATTATAACCTTAAAATATCACTGGCTAATAATGATATGAAGTTAAGGCCCGGCATGCTTTGTAAAGTGGTGTTTAACAAAAACGCCGGTGCTGTCGCCCCCTCTAATGATGTTAAAGAAGTTATTGTTCCTGTGCAATCCGTTCAGGTAGATGAAAAAGGAGCCAGCTTTCTCTATATAGTGGACGCAGCGCATAAGGCAGTGCGGAAAGGCGTAACTACCGGCCAGCTTTACAGCAATGGTATTGCCATCCAGACCGGACTTGCCGGTAATGAGCAGGTGATCACCTCAGGTTACCAGAAACTTGCCGATCAAACCCCTGTCATTGTCAGTAAATAAGCCCATATCATGAAAAAGAACTCAAATTTAATTGAATGGGCAATGGAGTACCATGTATTCCCGCTTGCGCTTTCGGCCATACTCGTACTGCTTGGTTTATCCGGGCTTTTCAATATGCCACGAAACGAATTTCCAGATTTCACCATCAGGCAGGGTCTTATTGTGGGGCAATACCCGGGCGCTTCATCCAAACAGGTAGAAGAGCAGCTGACTAAAAAAGTAGAGGAGTACCTTTTTAGTAATAACGAGGTTAACAAGAAAAAAACTTACTCCTTTTCGCGGGATGGCGTGATGTACATCTTTGTTGAGGTAGCGGATAACCAAAATGCCATCCAAACCAAAGCGTTTTGGAATAAGATTAAAAACGGGATGCTAATACTGCAAAGCCAGCTCCCTAAAGAGGTTAAAGGGTTTTATATCGACAGTGATTTCGGCAATACCTCTGCCATGCTGATGGCAGTAGAATCCAAGACACGGCCCTATAAAGAACTGCTCCGTAATGTAGAAGACATAGAGGCAGAACTAAGGCAGGTACAGGATGTTGCCAAGATATCCCATACAGGGAACCTTAACGAACAGATCACCATTTATGTAGATAATAATAAACTGCTGCAAAAAGGGGTATCTGTTAATAATGTGATGCAGGTACTGCAAAATGAAGGCGCAATTAATGCCACCGGTAAAGTAGAAGGAAAGGTGGTAGATGAGCCCATTCATTTAAGCACCTACTATAAAACAGAGGCCGAATTGGCTGAACAGATCATCAGGCAGGATGCCAATGGTAATTCGGTACGCCTTCGTGATGTAGCTACCCTGAAACGTGAGTATGACGAGCCGGACAGCTATGTAACCTCCAACGGTACCAAATCCATCGTGATATCGCTGGAAATGATCACAGGTAAAAACATTGTGCTGTTTGGTAAAGAACTGGAAGAGCATATCGAAAAAGTAAAGCAGCACCTGCCGCCCGATATTCAACTTGTAAAACTGGCCGATCAACCGGAGGTGGTGGATGATTCGATCAGCCACTTTATGAAAGAGTTTGCTTTTGCGCTTATCGGCGTGGTGTGTGTTGCATTGCTGTTGCTGCCCTTTAGGGTTGCCGCAGTTGCTGCAGCAACGATCCCGATTACCATAGCCGCAACGCTGGGTATTATGTATATGGCCGGCATAGAGCTGGATACCGTTACGCTTGCCGCGTTGATCGTGGTGCTGGGGATTGTGGTTGACGACCCTATTGTGGTAATTGATAACCACGTAGAAAAGCTGGATCATGGCATGTCTGTTTGGGATGCCGCCATTAGCAGCGCCAAGGAATTGTTTCCATCGGTGTTTACTGCTACGCTGGCCATATCAGCAACCTTTGTACCGCTGGCATTTTTTATGACCGGCACGGCAAAAGATTTTATCCGCCTGTTCCCGGTAACGATCATGATCGCTTTGACACTGTCGCTGATAATCTCCATGATGGTGGTGCCATTTTTCAATACGCTGTTCATCAAAAAAGGCTTGCTGCATAATAAGGCGGATGAAAAAAGATCTTTCCTGGACCGGTTGCAGGATTTCTTTAATAGCCATATTGGTAATTCTATGAAACACTACAAGTTAACCGTGTTTTTTGCGGTGCTGTCGGTAGTGATCGGCATAGGCATTATGGGTGTATTGCCGCAGCAGTTATTCCCTAAAGTAGAGCGAAACCAATTTGCAATGGAGATCTATCTGCCATCGGGCTACAGGCTTTCGCAAACAGACAGTGTGGTGAAGGGAATGGAAAAGATATTAAAGCAGGATAAACGTATTCTTAATTATACCAGCTTTATCGGGAGTAGTTCACCGCGTTTCCACTCGGTATATGCGCCAAATCTTCCGTCAAAAAATTATGCGCAGATCTTGATCAAAACAGTATCTGAAGACGCAACCGCAAAGGTAATTGTTGACTATCAGCATAAATACAGTAACCTGTTTCCGGCAGCTTATGTTCGGATGAAACAATTAAACATGATCAACGCGCTGGCACCTATCGAGGTAAGGATCAGTGGAAATGATATTCCAGCCTTAAAACAGGTAGCTAACCAAGTTTTAGCCATTGGTAAAACGCATAAACAGGTTACCTGGGCCCGGACAGATTATAACGAGATACAGCCAACCCTTAAAATAGATGTAAAAACAGCGGAAGCGGCACGGCTTGGATTAAGCAAGAGCGATATTGCCAATGCGGTAGCTATGCATTCGGAAGGGATTACGGCCACACAGGTTTGGGAAAACAATTACGCGGTAGATGTAAAGATCAAATCGCCGAAAGCTTCCAGGAGTGATCTATCGGCATTGCGTGACCTGAATATCGTGTCCCCGCAAACAAAATCTCTAATACCCCTAAGGCAGGTAGCAGACGTAAACCCGGAGTGGAATGATGGCCAGATTGCCCGCAGAAACAGTGTGCGTACGCTGACGGTACGTATGGACGTAACCCAGGAAGCTGTTGCAAATGCCGTATTGATGGACCTGCAACCGGCCATCGAAAAAATAAAACTTCCCGCAGGAGTGGAATTGCGTTATGGCGGCGAATTGGAATTGCAGGGAGAGAACCAGGGCCCGATGGGTACCGCGCTTGGTGTAAGTATCATATTTATATTCCTGATTTTATTATGGCACTTTAAACACCTTAAACATGCCCTCTTAAGCATTACCACTATGCCATTAAGCTTATTGGGCGCTTCTTCCGGCTTGCTGATCATGGGCTACCCGTTTGGCTTTACCTCATTCCTTGGTTTGCTGGCACTTTGCGGAATTGTAGTGCGTAATGGTATCATCCTGATAGACTTTGCAGAAGAACTACGATTACATGAGGGTAAATCTGTTTTTGAAGCTGCAAAACTTTCTGCAGAACGCAGGATGCGGCCGATCTTTTTAACCTCTTCGGCAGCGGCTGTCGGTGTAATCCCGATGGTGATCAGCAGGTCATCTTTATGGGGACCGTTGGGTACGGTGATCTGTTTCGGGTTGCTGTTATCCATGTTGCTGACCTTATTCGTGCTACCAACGCTGTATTGGCTGTTTTTCCGCAAGGAGGATCAAAAAATACCGGCAAACAAAACACCGGAACCTGTAACCGCATAAGCTCATTATCATGAAAACACTCCTAATTTCAATATTTATTTTTACATGCCTGCAGGCTGGCGCCCAGCAGCATATTATATCCCTGCAGGAAAGTAAGCAGGCCGCCATTGCTTACAGTTACGCATTAAAAAATGGCGAGCTGAGGATAAGCTCAGCCAAAACTGATGTAGCTGCAGCCAAGTCAGATTATCTCCCATCAGTTAGCGCAACCGGGGTGGGTTTATTTGGGTTTAAAGATTTCGTATCGGCCGCGCCGCCATTATTAGAAAAAGGCATCAATAATTTTTACCTGTTTGGCGTAACCGGTACAGAATCCCTTTATGCCGGCGGCAAAATTAAAACGGGTAACCAGTTAGCGGCATTGCAGCTACAGGTTAGCCAGATCAGGAAAAAACAATCAGCAGATTCTGTGATATTACTTACCGAGCAGAAATACTGGAACCTGGTAAACATACAGGAACAGCAGAAAACCATACTGGTCAATGAAGCATTGCTTAACGCAGTACTAAAAACGCAGAAAGATATGCTGGCATCCGGTCTGATAGCCCGGAATGACCTGCTGAAAGTAAAAGTTCAGCTTAGCCAGCTGCTGGTTAATAAAAGCAAGCTGCAGAACGGCCGCCGGGTGGCCCAGTTGGATTTTTCCATGTATACAGGTATCGCCTTTGATTCACTTATGGTGATGCAGGACACACTTAATAAAAACAGCACCCCGGTATTGCCTGCCTTGCAGCCTGATACCAACCTGGTTCGCAATGCTAATTATCAGTTATTGACCAAACGTATAGCCGGTGAAAAGCTACAGACCCGGTTAGCCAACGGCGACAACCTGCCGAGTCTGGCAGTCGGTTTAAGTGCATCGCAGACGGGGTCGATCAACAGCGGAATCGGGAGTAACTTTGCACCCGCCAGCTTTGTCACTCTGAGTATTCCTATCTCCGGCGGTTTATGGGGCCGCGGCAAGCAAAAGATGCGGAAACAAAAGATCAATGAGCAAATAGCCCAAAACGATTTCCAGGACGGGCAAAACCAGCTGAGAGTGGGCATTATACGTTATTGGTATGATATGCAGGATCAGCTTACACAGATCAGCTATGCAAAGGATAACCTGGAGCAGGCTACCGAAAACCTGAAGGTTAACCAGGACAATTACAAAGCCGGTTTAGCTACAATCTCTGAGGTACTGGATGCCCAGACTGCTTACCAGCAAGCTTCAAGCACTGTTGCTACTGCATTTGCTGATTTTTATGTGAGGTCTGCCATATATAATTATGTTACCGCAAAAACCGAAAATCAACCCTGAAGCCGGCTTTTAAAAAAGGCATCCTTGAAGCGTTAGAAGCAACAACTAAAGCAACCAAATGGAAGATAAAAGAAAACATCTGATCGATCATGCTATTGAGCTTTTTATCAATCATGGTATAATCAGTGTAACGATGGATGAACTGGCGAAGGCAGCCGGCATGTCAAAGAAAACCGTCTATCAATTTTTTGCCAATAAAGCAATCCTTGTCGAAACTGTAGTTGAGCAGTTGATCGGGCAATCTAAAAGTATCATCAGCTCAAATATCGATGCCTCTGATGACCCTGTACAGGAGTTGGTTCTTCAACAGGGTCTTTTTAAACATTTGATCGCCTTGCGGTACCTTTTTAACGAGCTGATGTTAAAAAGGTACCCCAGGGCGCTGAGAGCGCTTTATGAATTTAAAAGCAATTACCTGAAGATGATCATTGAATCAAATTTATCAGACGGCATTGCAAAGGGGATCTATCGGCCGGGCCTGGATGTCCCGGTCACAGCCGGCATCTACGTATCGGTAACAGACTTTTACCTGTTTAATCATTTAAAGTCCCAGGCTGATATATTTGAAGCGCTCAAACTATTTATCAACGGTATAATTACTAACGAGGGGCGTCGTCTCTTCTCGAACTATAATAAGTAAGCAAACGGTCTCTTTGTAAATTTTTGCTACGCAGCCCATACCACTATGTGATATTTTGGTTAATCTCCTGGATTGCAATTACTGTCATCTTCATATCATAAAGAACAAAATATACTAAAAAGTATTTTCAATTAAACTTTTTAGTATATTTTTGTATCGTAAAATTTATTGACATGCTTACTAAAGCCGAAAGAACAAAACAATTTATCCTGGAAACAGCAGCCCCTATTTTTAATCAGAAAGGGATATCCGGCGCTAATATAGACGACGTGCTTGCTGCCGCAAAACTGACTAAAGGATGCCTTTACGGTCATTTTGAAAACAAGGAAGATCTGGCACTTCAGGTTGTTGATTTCATGCTGAATACCAACGGCGAAAAAATGTTATTAACTATCAGCAAGGGTAAAACAGCGAAGGCTAAAGTATTTGCCTTTCTCGATTTTTACAAAGATCCTTTGAATACTTACCTTAAAGGCGGATGTCCTGTATTTAATATTGCGGTGGAATCTGATGATAATTTTCCGGCCATTAAAGAAAAAATTGAGGGAGTCATTCGGCGCGGGCAGGAATTGTTTGTTAGCATTTTAAATCAAGGCATTGCCGACGGTGAATTTTCTGGCCAGCTTGATCCGGCCGTTTATGCGTTCAAAGCGGTGGCTGCTGTTGAAGGAGCTGTTGTTATGTGCAGGGCGATGAATACTGCAAAACCAATGGCCGGTTTGCTCAGGAGCCTGAAAGCGGAATTGGAAAGTTATGCAATATGATTTTTTTGATGTAAAATATACTAAAAAGTCTTTTTTTGATATTAAACGTCGTTTAAAAGCCAAGCCTAACTTATTGCAATAATTAATAAAACACATAAAGCCGTAACAAAATATACTAAAAAGTCTAAAATAAAAAAATCATGGAATTAAAAGGAAAAACAGTATTAGTCACAGGGGCCTCATCGGGCATCGGGCTGCTTGTCGCCAACAAGCTCCACGAAAATGGCTACCAGGTAATCGGCACAAGCCGGGATCCGGAAAAACACCAGGCAAAGTTACCATTTAAGGTACTGCCATTGGATTTAAATGATGACAATTCCATAGCATCTTTTGGCAAGCAGCTGTTTAGTCACATCAAACAGTTAGATGTGCTGATCAACAACGCAGGTTACTTAGTAAACGGACTTGCCGAGGAAACCCCTATTGAGTTAGGCAGGCAGCAGTTTGAAACCAACTTTTGGGGAACCATCAAATTAACTAACGAGCTGCTACCCTACTTCAGGAAGCAAAAACATGGAAAAATAATCACTCTCGGTTCCCTGCTGGGCTTATTGAGTCTTCCAAATGTGGCCTACTATGCGGCTTCCAAACATGCCCTCGAAGGTTATTTCAAGTCGCTCCGGTTTGAATTGAACCAGTTTAACATCAAGGTGGTTATGGTTGAGCCGATCAGTTTTAAAACCAATATCGGCGAAAGTGCAACTATTGCAACAGGAACGATCAGGGACTATGATGCGTTCCGGAAAAAGGTGATCGCCTATACCAAAAAGTCATTTGATAACGCCCCTGAACCTACACCGGTTATTGATACTTTACTGCGAACAGTGAAGGAAACAAATCCAAAGTTTAGTTACCCTGTTGGAAAAGGATCATCAATTGTACTCCTGCTTCAGCATTTTGCCTATAAGGTTTTCGAGAAATCCATTCTGAAATCTATTAACGCTTCAAAATAGAATTAACATCAAAAATTAAAATCATGCAATTAAAAGGAAAAACGGTATTGATCACGGGTGGTGCATCAGGTATCGGGCTGGAAGCAGCCAAACAATTTTTAGCCAATGGTGCCAGTGTGATCATCACCGGCAGGAACCAGGCGAAACTGGATGCGGCCAAAAAAACATATCCGGCTCTAACTGCTATACAAAGCGATGCCGGAAATGAAGCAGATGCAAAAGCTCTTTACAATAAAGTGAAAGAATTGGGCGGTATTGACATCTTGTACAATAATGCTGCTGTGCTCGTTCCACCATCAAATCTGGGTTTTGCAAATGACAAACATCTTGAAGGTGCTGCCTACGAAATGGAAGTTAATTATCTGGGTGTAATAAGGCTGAATAATCTTTTTCTGGAGATGCTTAAATCCAGAAATGAAGGGGCGATAATCAACACTACCTCAATACTAAGTCTGGCTCCTTCCCTAATTGAGGCTACCTATTCTTCATCAAAAACAGCACTGGCCTTCTATACTATATCATTACGTGAACATTTAAAAATTATCGAGAGTAAAGTAAAAATATTTGAACTGATCCCGCCACTTGTTGCAACAGAGATGACTGCAGAAAGAAACGATAAAAAAATATCTCCGGAGAAAATGGTAAAAGGTCTTATTTACGGTTTATCAAAAGACAATTACACTATAAAAGTAGGCGATGCAAAACTATTTAGTTTGATTAACAGGTTTTTTCCGAAAGCTGCATTTAATATACTTAATCCCAAAAAAAGTAATGAACTTTTAAAAAATAAAAAATGAAAGCAATAATTTTAAATGAAGCAGGCGATGTTGATAATCTAAAATATATAGATATCTCAAAGCCAACAATTAAAAGTGATGAGGTACTGGTAAAAATAATTTCATTAAGTATCAATCCTGTCGACTATAAAGCAAGGTCAAACAGTGGTGCATTATCCTGGCTTTTTGGAGAAGAGCGACCTGTAATTTTAGGTTGGGATTTGTCGGGAACAATAGTTGAAATCGGAGAAAACGTGACGAATTTCAAAATCGGTGATGCAGTTTTTGGAATGGCAAATTTCCCCGGCAAAGGAAATGCTTATGCAGAATTTGTAGCAGTTCCATCAGCACATTTAACTTTAAAGCCCGCCAATATTTCTTACCAGGAAGCGGCATCAGCTACTCTTGCTGCACTTACGGCCTGGCAAACTTTAGTAAAAAAAGGAAACGTTAAAAAAGGAGACAAAGTGTTAATTCTCGGTGCTTCCGGTGGTGTAGGGCACTATGCTACACAAATAGCCGAGCACTTTGGAGCTTATGTATATGGCACTTCATCAGCAAAAAACAAAGACTTTGTTTTACAAAATGGCGTAGATAAACACATAGATTACGTAACAGAAAATTTTTCGGAGTTAGTTTCTGAAGCTGATTTTGTGCTAAATACAGTTACCGATGGTGATATTATTTCCAAAGCAATTGATGTAACAAAAACGGGCGGAACTATTGTTACAATTTCATCATCGAATATTTCCAACGAAGATATTGATAAAGCAAAATTAAAAAGTGTGGACCTATCATTTGCACTTGTAGCATCATCAGGCACTGATATGTTGGAAATTGCACAGTTAATGGAAAAAGGAATATTGAAATCGCACGTTTCTAAAACATTTTCTTTTGAGGAGATGGGTGAGGCCCATTTGTATTTAGAAAAAGGCAGGACTGTTGGCAAAATTGTAGTAAATATTAAGTCTTAGCTAAAGCAGATCTAAAGGATAAAAATCATAAACAAATTAAAAAATGAAAGCATTCATTATAGACAAGTATAAAAGCAAGGATGGTGGGCGCATTGGGCAAATACCCGTCCCTGTACCACAACCGGATGAAGTATTGATAGAAGTACATGCCGCTGCAATCAACCTGCTGGATTCCAAAATCAGAAACGGGGAATTTAAACTTATTTTGCCATATAAAACACCATTCGTTTTGGGCCATGACGTTGCTGGCGTTGTAACTAAGGTCGGGGCACGTGTTCAACAATTTAAAGTTGGAGACGAGGTTTACGCCCGGCCGGCGGATCATCACATTGGCACATTTGCCGAGTTCATTGCTATTAAAGAAGCCGATATTGCGCTTAAGCCAAAGAAATTGAGCATGGAAGAAGCCGCATCCATCCCCTTGGTGGGCCTGACCGCCTGGCAGGCACTGATTGAAAAAGGGGACCTGAGGAAAGGGCAAAAAGTTTTCATCCAGGCTGGTTCCGGCGGTGTAGGCACATTTGCCATTCAGCTGGCCAAATACCAGGGCGCTACGGTGGCTACAACCACGAGTGCAACCAACACCTCGTTAGTAAAAAGCCTTGGTGCAGATGTTGTTATTGATTATAAGAAAGATGACTTTGAGAAAGTTCTGAACGGTTACGACCTGGTTTTGAATAGCCAGGACGGAAAGACGCTCGAAAAATCGCTGAATGTTTTGAAACCAGGTGGAAAACTCATCTCGATCTCCGGCCCGCCTGATCCTGACTTTGCGGCACAAATCGGAGCTCCCTGGTTTGTGAAATTAATCATGCGCCTTTTGAGCTCTGGAGTAAGGCGAAAAGCAAAAAAGCTTAATGTGCGCTTTTCTTTTCTATTCATGAAAGCAAACGGTTCTCAGTTAAAAGAAATTACCGCTCTTATAAATACTGGCGCAATAACACCGGTGATAGATAAAGTTTTCCCGTTCGAATCGATCAAGGAAGCAATGGCCTATGTTGAAAGCGGCCGTGCCAAAGGAAAAGTCGTTGTTAAAATGAAGTAATGCTTAAACAAACGGATTTCAAATAGAAATATAAACCTCACGTTTTGCCCCATGAGTAGCGCATGGCCATTAATACCTGGCACTATTCTGTGGGGGCAGCAATGCCTTGAAACCATTTAAAATATGAAAAAACTAAGGATGATAATGTTGCTATGCTTTTTTGCAGTAACAAAAACTTTTGCACAAACTCCCGAAGCCGATAAGATCTTAGGCGTATGGCTGAGCGAAGATAAGACCGTTAAAATTGATGTTTATAAATCAGGCAGCAGGTATTTTGGCAAACTGATCTGGGGTAAAACGATGTACGAACCGGATGGAATAACCTCCCGGAAAGACGTTAAAAACAAAGATGAAAAATTAAGGGCACGTAACCTCAAGGATCTGATCATGCTCTACGATTTTACTTATCATGACGGGGCCTGGGATGGGGGTCAGATCTATGATGCTTATAGCGGTAAAACATACAGCAGCACCTTGAAATTAAAAGATGCTAAACTGAATATCAGGGGATACGTTGGTGTGTCGCTATTTGGCAGGACAAGTGTTTGGGAAAAGACAAAGTAATATAATTAAAAATATAATTTTAATGCGCTCTTGTGGCGTTTAACAATGAATGGGAGAATTGCTTAGATAGTATTCCCTAAGGATAAGGAACAGACCAAACGCAGATGTTATTGTATCCGTTCCCACGGTAGCAATCCCGGAATTATCAGATCTTTTCGCAAACATTTTTGATAAGGTGATCATGATCGATACTTCTAATTATTATCCGTTCCGGGATGGTGAGATCACTTAAGAATGGCCAGGTAGAAAGTTTATGGGTTGCCGAAACCCTGGGTAGGCTGGTTATCAAAGCGTTCAACAATCTGCTGGCGCACAGCCTCGAACATGGTGGCAAACCTGAAGGTGCCGAAGACCGGATCGCGATTGCGGTGCCAGGTGACGATCAATACGCTAAAGAGAGCGTCTCCGGCCTGATTAACGATGCTAGTTTCGACGCTGTGGATGCCGGTACGCTGGCAAATTCCTAGGGTCATCAGCCAGGCAAACAGGATCACGGTAGCCATAGGATCATTAGGGACATTGCAGTGATAATTGTTAACTTTATAATATTTGAGGTCTCTTCTTATTAAAAAATTGTTCTGATCACTTTTGCCGGGACCCCGCCGACAACCACGTTATCCGGAACATTTTTGCTAACGACTGCACCAGCCGCAACCACTGCGTTTTCGCCAATGATCACACCCGGTAAAATGGTTGCACCCGCTCCGATCCAGGCATTTCGTTTTATCAAAATGGGTTTGCATAGCATTCCCCGTCGGTCTGCCGGGTCAAGCGGATGATTCTCCGTAATGAGATTCACTTTCGGCCCTATGAGTACATGGTCTTCTAACGTGATGCCGCCCATATCCAGGAAGGAACAAGCGTGATTGATGAAGACATGTTTGCCGAGGTTTATAAAGCGACCGAAATTGGTGTACAATGGCGTAAATATGGTAGTACTCTCGTCCAGCGCAGTGCCAATAATCTCGCTAAGTTTCGTTCTTACCTCATCTACGTTGGTTGCCGCATTGAGGGCCGGTGATAAAGCCAGTGTACGGCTGACCACCTCATTTACCCGGAAAAATTCCGGATCATCCAGCCTGATGAGTTCTCCGGATTTCAGTCTTTCGAAAATATCTTTCATAAGTCAAAGGTAAGAAACCACTTTCTATTACTGTTTATGAGTATCAAACCAATAATTAAGGATTTCAAACTTCCTGAGCGCGCAGAGACGATGGGTTGGTGCCTGTTATACGCTTAAAATAGTTGTTAAAGTAGCTCGGGTATTCAAAGCCAAGGGCATAAGCAATATCAGCAATATTCCAGTCGGTATGTTGCAAGAGGGTTTTCGCTTAAACACTATTTAAAAAACTTCTTTAAATCCGTACTGCTAAGGTTTTCATTTGGTGCAAAATCCTTACTACCGGCATAGTTCATCAAGCTATATTTAAGCTGTCGGGCCACCGGCCGCTCCGCCAGGTTATGATGTATATCCATTGCGCAAATAATAAGCTTCCCGCCATCTACTTTGAATTCCAAGATATCCGCCATATTCCTGTTTTTAAAAAAATTATCTATAACACGCACTATTGGATGAGCCTGAAAAGGAAGCATATCAGTTATCATCGTTTTTGAATTTGTTACAAGATCCCACCATTGCCAGTCACTGTAAAAAGCAGTAGGAAAATCAGCAAGGGCAGGATGGGCCGGGTTGATCAGCAGCCCCATGGTACCGGGCTGATCAGGAAAATGGACAGGACTCCAGAAAACCGGTGCAAAGCGGCCGTTAACACCTTTTATTGCCGCTGTATCGGGGTTCAGGACAACATTCGCCCCTTTTTTTAACCAACTCAAAGCACTATCTGCTGACGTTGTAAAGATCACGTTTTTTGGCACTTTGGGTAGTGCTGATGGATAAACCCATATCTTCCAGTGATTGCTGATAGTAGAATGAGCGAGACTTAACGTTATATCCAGCTGTTGGGCATGGGTTATTGAATTAAGATTAATGCTGAACTTACCAACCTGATATCCATTACCAACCGGGATTGACTTTTTATTTAACTTTCCGCTAAACAGTATTTTTTTGTTTTTATCTGTTATCGACCAGACAAGTTCATCCGTTATAGTTTTATCAGAAAAATTCGCCATTTCTGCCGAAGCTGAAAATGTCTCGTTATTGGTGTAAGTGGCCTTTTCGAATCTAAGCAACGGAACTACAGGCCCGCAAAACCGTCGGAACTCTTCTGGTGTGATAATCCCTTTGCTATCCCAGAAAGCATTCAACAAACCCACAAGCGCAGTTCCCTGGCCGGGAAAATCATGCAGATCAAGTAACTGAAAACCGCCTACTCCCGATGTTTTGAGAGCCCGTTCAATTTCTTCTTTGTAAAGATCTGCGGATAACCTCCCACTCGCCTTTAAATAAGCACCGGCGAGATTAAGCATCCCTTTATTCCGAAGATCATTGCGGATGGCCTTAAAATTCATAGGTTCCAGCACTCCTTTATATTTATGAATTTCATCCAGGTCTGGATAGACAGAATATTGACCAACTTCATGAATCACCAGCGGTACCGGTATTCCTTCTACAGCTTTGCTGTAGTCCGTTTTAAAATCAGGTACATTTGTATTGAAAATCCCCTGCCCGCGTACCCAGCCCTTGTCAGTATACTGGGTTATAAAATAGTCGTCTGTCGGCTCCGGATACTTACCGTGCCCATTTTGGAAACTGAAAGTCGTTGTTGTATAAAGACGCCTGCTATCCTTAGCTTTCAATTCCTTTACTAAACTCTGAAGCCAGCTAAAATCGCCTTCAAGTTCATTACCCATACTCCAGAAACAAAACGAAGGATGATTCCCGTAATTTTGTATTATCCGGGTGGCTTCTTCCTTAAGGTAAGATAAAGTTCCGGGATCTTTTCCAACCGTGAGGCTCCATAAGGGCAGCTCCACATGCAGGTAAAATCCAATAGAGTCCGCCACTTTAAAAGCTGCTTCAGGGGGACACCAGGAGTGAAACCGAATATGGTTGAGGCCATATTGCTTTGCGGTTTTAAATACCTTCAACCACCCCGCGTCGTTCATCGGCGGATGACCTTCCAGCGGAAATATGTTACATTCCAGCGTTCCCCTTAAAAACAGCGGCCTGCCGTTGATCCGGAATTGGCCTTTTGCTGAAGATACATCACGGAAACCAAACCGCCCTGTTCTGCTGTCAACTACTTCGCCTGATTTGTTGATCACATCTATTTTAAGGTGATAAAGCCTGGGATTAAATTCATCCCAGCTCCGGGCATCCTTTACTTTGATGTTTAGCTTTGCATGCCATGAGCTATCGCCCGTAATCATGATATTCTGTGTATCCCCAACAACGTGCGACCCTCGTAATATTCTTACCCTTACAAAGCTCTCCTTGTCTGCCCCCCCGGGTACAAATTTGATATTTGCTTCTACAGAGCTGGATTGCAGACTGGGGAATACCTGTACATTATCAATCGTTAAAGGCAGCCGGTCAACGAGTTCCATTTTTCCGATTACGCCATTCCAGATGATTTGTGTACCATCGGTATAGGCATGGGCAAAGTCGCTGACACTAATATCATGTTGTTTCCTGTTATCCACCCTTAAGGTAATTTGATGCACTCCTGCTTTGAGCGGCCCGAAATCAAAAAATTGTGGAGCAATCAAACTTTCCTGAGCTCCAACCTGGCGACCATCTATCCAGCAATCGGTTTTCCAAATCACGCGTTCCAGCATCAGGCGGGCTGCCGTCATAGCATGCGGAATCGAGATAGTACGCTGGTACCAAACCGCACCGGCATACTCATGCTTCCTGGACAGGTGCACCATTACCGGTTTGTTAAGTGTCAAGGTATCTACCTGTACAGGTTTACCGATACCAGCATCATCCAGTGTTCCCGGTAAAGTAATTTTCCCAGACAATTCCTGTAAGTACCATTTTTCGGAAAGCCCTTTATCAAGTGAGTCTAATTTAAAGTGCCAGGTACCGGAAACAGGCAGCCGCCTGATTTGTGCAAAAGCCGTTACACCCCAAAATAGCATAGCAAATAAAACCAATGGTTTCCTCATGGAAAAATTCATTCTTCGTTATTATTGATAAGTTCCTGTTAAAGTAGTCACTGACCGCCCCTCCAATGTAAGCTTATTTGTAGTGACGGTTGATTTCTGCAAATTTTTGGAAGCGCTTGTTATAAAAACATCAATATTTGCATTAGCGAGCTTGATAGCATTCGTATCAAGTGAATATTTTTTTTCGCTGCCACTGGTATTGATGATCACAATAACAAACTGTTTGGTCGCAGGATTTTTATAAGCAGAAACCATTTGAGAACCGGCTGCAACAACAGGATCAGTGATATCACCGATAGCTGCACCTACCCTGATCATTCCCGGCCTGATAAATCGTGAAAAATTACCCAGGCACCAAAGTTGCTTGGAATCTGTAACAATACCGTCGCTTTTCATGGCGTTCAGGTCATAACCGCCGGCAGGATCATTTATATAAACCAGCCCATCACTATAATTATAAGTATCAACTGCCAGCCACCACTGCCATGAGCTTACGTTTGCTATAGTAAGATCACTGTGGACAACCTTGGCAACATACAATCCGTAGTCAATACTCAGGTTTCGGGGGTAACCATTTGCCTGCCCGCAAATATCTCCCAGAATCCCGAATTCCGTTTGCCATAACGTAAGCGAAGGGGCTATACTATTACGCTTATTTACCACATTCTGCCGATAATTCACAAGATCATTGGCAGGGCAGGTAGTAAAATAGCTATGTGCAGAAAGCAAGTTTGCTAAAGCAGGAACATCACCAATATAGTTAGATGAAGTGGCATTGAAGAACTGATTGATCTGATCGCCGCGGTTATCACTATTATTTGCATCCAGGGAATTCCATTGATTTGCCTCACCAAGGGCGATCTTTGCAGATACACCGGCCGACTGGAATTTAGGCCCCAAAATACGGATAAACT
This sequence comes from Mucilaginibacter sp. P5_A4, assembly GCF_056400605.1. NCBI lineage: Bacteria > Pseudomonadati > Bacteroidota > Sphingobacteriia > Sphingobacteriales > Sphingobacteriaceae > Mucilaginibacter > Mucilaginibacter sp. P5_A4. Next base: position 42,369 of record NZ_JBFUKX010000033.1, read on the forward strand.
GTGCTATGTCATTGTTGGTTGCACCGGTACCTTCCTGGCTTGGTTTTTCACCCCAGTTCCATTGCGGCTCATTAAAAGGACTGACAAAATTGAATGGAGTACCGATACTTTGAAAGTGGTTTGCAACAGCAACAAGAAAATCGGCAAATGCTCCCTGCTTATCCGCTTTTAAATTTAGCTGGCTGTTTGCCAACCCAAATGCTTTGTTGTTTATAGTAAACTGTACTGGCGGCGAAACGGAAAACCCCAGAAAACTTTGAACACCCCGGGCTTTGGCTGCCGCAAGAAACCATTGCTGCCCTGCCTGCTTTGTCCAGTCGTAGGTGCCGTCTGTATTTAAAAAACACTCTTCACGCCGGTATTCATCAGGAATGCCGCAGGCAGCACCCTGCTCAAAGCTTCCAGCCCCTATATTAAAACGCCAGAGCGATAGCCCGATACCTTTAGGATTGCCATTCGCATCATTGTCCATGCTGAAAAGATAGTCAGCAATCAGGTTCTTTTTAGTAGAATTAGCCCATTTACCCACAAATTTTGTTGTCCAGCAATCGGAGGCACCAAAACTGCTGATGGTTTGTTTTTCATCCTGGAGGTTAATAGTAATTTTTACTTCGGCCTTATTACAGGTATCTACGCCATTTGCATAGCAATGATTGTCCGCTTCCGCCATCACTGTTTTTTTGCTGCATCCAAATGAAGCAGTAAAGAGCAGGAGGCTGAGCGAAATAAGGCTAAAACGTATGTGTTGCTTCATTTTGTATGAATAAGCCGCCTGCTTACGCAGACGGCATTTCGATAAACTAATAACCGGAATTTTGTGTAATTCTTCCCTGTGAGGCAATAATTTCTTTGGAAGGTATTGGCCAAAGATTGTGTTTTCCGGCAACAAAACCTGCGCCTTTATTCTGAGGTTCGTTTAGATTGGTAGTTTCGTAAGGATCTTTGCTTTGCTGCGTATTGTATTTAACAAAACTTCCATTAGGCCCCATGATACTATTGATCACCGGCTGACCGGTTTGATCTTTCCACCTCCTGATATCATATAACCTATCTCCTTCAAGCGCAAGTTCAAGTCTGCGTTCAGTACGAACCGCATTGATAAGATCCCACCCGCTGAGGTTCATGTTTGTAGATAGGCCCACCCTGTCTCTAACTGCTTTTAAAGATTGCAAGGCCTGCTGACTTTGTTGCTGCATGGCTGCTGCTTCGGCGTTCATCAGGTATACATCCGCGAGCCTCAGGTAAATATGGTCTTTTGAAAACCTCCCGTTTGGTGTGCGTTCCGATCTGGGTATATAAACCTTGCGATTGTAACGGGCCGATTTGCATTGTGACGGATTGGCATTAAATGAAGTATTTGCGGGATCACCGATCACGGGGAAATGGTGACGAATGATTGTCCAGTTCAGCCTAACGCTATCACCCTGCGCCTTAAATGCATTCTCCAGGTCGCTGGTAGGGGTAAAATAGCCCCATCCACCTTCTGTTCCAGGCATTGATGTGGTCGGAAAAACATTACCTAAATTAGGATACTGGATCGAATACTGGTACTGGATTTCAAATATTGATTCTTTACCATTATAATTTGTAGTCTGCCATATATTACCATAAGAGGTTTCCAGCGTATAGTCTCCCGATGCAATAATCTGCCCGCTTAAACTCTGTGCCTCGCTCCAATTTTCGGTATACAAATCAATTTTGGCAAGCAAGGCCTGTGCAGCTCCCTTTGATACCCGGAATTTGTTCGTGGTACTGTATTGAGATTTTGAAGGAAGAATGCCAATAGCACTATTCAGATCCTGTTTGAGAAAACTATAAACTTCTGCGGCACTTGTTCTTTTGTAATCGTTTTGCTGAGGCGAAAGCGTTTTGGTAATCAAAGGCACATCTCCCCAGTTTCTTACAAGCTCGAAATATTGAAAAGCGCGCAGAAATTTTAGCTCTGCAATCAGCTTTTGTTTTGTTCCGTCATCAATTTTCGCGTTCTGCAGGCCTTCCATGGTAGCATTGAAAAGGTAAATACTTTTGTATAGTTCTATCCAATGTGCCTCTACCCTGTCATTCTCGGGGTTAAGCGTGTAATGAGCAGCTTGCACGGCTGTACCCTGGCCGCCATTAATACCTATCCACTCGTTATCTGAAGCGGCTTCGCCGCCAACCTGCTTCCACCATTGTGTTTGCCACCAGTCATCAAAATCAATGTATTTGTAACTGGCAAGTGCAGCTCCAGTGGCTTCGTCTACCGTGTTGTAATAAGTGCCCGACTGAATAGAGTTCCCGTAAGGTTCTTGCTCGAGGAAACTTTTTTTGCAGCTTGTGATAGCGGCCACAGCCAATATCAGCATTGTATATTTTAAACGTTTCATTTTGTTTTTTGCTGAATGTTAAAAGTTTGCGTTAAATCCGACATTGAAAAATTTAGGGATAGGATTCTGCCCGTTATCAATTCCGTAACGCAGCACTCCGCCAAAAGGAACTTCCGGATTTAATCCGTCATATTTTGTGATAGTGAAAAGATTCTGTGCAGAAATGTAAACCCGTACTTTGGCAACACCGCCAAGCGCTTTGGTTGGTACTGTATATCCCAGTTGCAGCAGTTTGTTCCTCACATAACTTCCATCTTTTATAAAAAAGCTGGAGTTGTTTGAAAAATTACCATTTGGATCTGAAAGGCTTAATATTGGGTAGCTGTTAGTACTTCCCGGCCCACTCCAAAACTTTTTCTCGCTGCCACTTATAAAATTGTAATTATAAATAGGATTCATCCGTACAAGGTAGTCATCGGCAATCTTGTTGCCGAAGGAACCATAAAACTCCGCGCGGATATCAAAGCCCTGGTAGGCAGCTTGCAGGGTTAAGCCTGTAGATATTTTAGGATAAGGGTTCCCGATTGATGTCCTGTCATTCAGGTCAATTTTATTATCGCCATTAACATTTTTATACATGAAATCGCCCGGCCTTGCATTTGGCTGCAATACGGTACCATCAGCACCCTCATAATTCTGTACATCCTGCGCAGTTTGGAAAACGCCCATTACCTGGTATCCATAATAGCCACCAAGGATATCACCAGCTGCAGTTTTAGTTCTCCTGGTTGACTGAAATACATCATTAGATATCTCATCATAAAGCACCTGGCCCTTCAGGTCAACCGCTTTGGAGAGAAAATGCTGCAGGGTTAATCCTATACCGTATGATAATTTGCCGATATTGTCTTTATAGTTTATAGCAACCTCATAGCCACTGGTTCTGATACTGCCCACATTAGTATAAATAGTAGGGATATAGCCTTGAGGATAACCCAGCGAAGGCTGTACAGGGAGGTATAACAACATGTCTTTGGGTGACCGCCAGTATTTATCAGCGGATACAGACAGCTTGTTGTTGAAAAAATCTGCATCTAAACCAATGGTCACGTCCTGTGTGGTTTCCCATTTGATATCAGGGTCTGGCACATTGGCGGGAACATAGCCATAAATCCTGCTTCTGTCTCCATTTATATAGTCAGAAAGCCCCAACGTACTTTCGTAAGCACCAGGTCCGCCGGGCAGGTTACCACCTACACGACCGTAAGAAGCTCTCAGTTTTAAATAGTTGAGCCACTTTACATTCTTCATAAATGACTCATTCGAAATCACATAAGCACCCGAAACTGTAGGAAAATAGCCCCAGCGGTTTTTGGGAGATAGCAGCGACGATCCGTCTGCCCTGAATGAACCGGTTAGATAGTAAGTCTCATTAAAATCATAGGAAACCCTTGAAAAATAAGAGTTCATCTTACCAAAAGGGCCTGCACCCGGCTGGTGCATGCCGCTGCCGTCTGCAAGTGTAGCGCCTGCCGAAATATACCGGTAGGGTTCTGCATCATAAGGAATGTCCTGACGGAAGACATATGTATTATTGTAGGTGTAGCTATCAGCCGATTGGCCTGCAAGGATGTTATAATGGTGCTTACCGATTGCCCCGATATAATTGATGGTATTATCAATTTGCCAGCGATAGTTAACCACCGTATTTTGAGAAACACCCGATTTATCGTTCCTATCCTGCGGATCGATGAAATACTTAGGATTATAGTTGGTTTGATTCAGCGAATTATAAAATCCAGAAAGGCTCGTCTTAAAGGTCAGGCCTTTTATGGGTTTGATCTCCAGGTATGTTGATCCTTGGGTGCCGAATTGCTTGAAGTTATTGAAATCACGGGCCATTGCGGCAACAGGATTATTGATGTTGTTGAAATTTGACCTGGTAAACTGGCTGTATGCCGGATTATATGCTGTAGAGTTCCAGCTTGGATTAGAAGAAGCATAAGCGGCGACATCGGATTGCGTTTGAGCCGCAGACTTGCTGACCGCCACGTTTGGTGCAATTGACATCACATTGAACAGACTTGTTCCGCCGCCATTGCCATAAGTCTCGAACCGAGGTGCCAGGTTTACGCCGATTTTAAACACTTTAGATATTTCATAGTCGATATTGAACCTCGTTGTAATTTTTTGGTAATCGCCGGTACCACGTTGCGCATTAAAATTCGTGGTCTGATCAAAATAGCCTGCGCTGCCGTAAAATGAAAGCCCATTCTTAGCCCCCGAGGCACTTACATTATAATTATGTGTATAAGCATTTTTTATCGACGCTTTCCACCAGTCTGTGTTAATATTGCTCACCGCTCCGGCCGGAGGTAATGTCTGGTTATTATTTGCATACACTTGTTTATAAAAGCTTACGTATTCGTCAGTTTGGGCCAGGTTAGGATTAACCCAATGGCTCATACCAGAAGTACCGTTGAAGTTGATCTGAGCTTTGTCTTTTCCCCTTTTGGTTGTGATCAGTAATACGCCCTCGCCTCCCCTGGAGCCATAAATCGCAGTTGCCGCGGCATCCTTCAATACGTCCACCTTATCGATGTCAGAAGGGTTAATATCGTTTAGACTGCCAAAAGAGGTTATTACACCATCCACGACGATCAAGGGGTCGCTTGAGCCGGTAATGGTAGCAAAACCCCTAATTAATAATTTGGGTTGCACACCGGGATATCCACCGCCCTGGAAAACCTGCAACCCCGGTACCTTTCCTTGTAAGGCATCTGCAACATTGCTGGTGGTTGTTGGCGCAATATCTTTGGTACTTACCGACGAAACCGCTGTAGTTACACTTTTGCGGGTAATGGTTTGGTAGCCGATAACTACGGTTTCATTAAGCATATTATCGGATGGAGTTAGCTTTACGTCGTATTGTTCCGAATCGCCTACGGGCACTTCTTTTCGGGTAAAACCGATATAGCTAAACACAAGGACATCTCCAGTCTTCGCATTTAACTTAAAAGTGCCGGCAGCATCAGAAACTGTTCCGCCATTGGAGCCTTTCAGGGTAATACTTACTCCTATAAGGGCTTGATTGGTGTTATCCGTCACCCGTCCTTTGATCAACCTGGTTTGAGAGAAAGCCAGGTTACATAAGAACAGGAGCAACACCGAAATTTGTGTAGATCTTCTTTTCATATTTTACTATTTAGGATTAAAATGGTCGAACAAAACTAAGGTTAGTTAATACCCTTAGTATAGACTATCTCTTGCAAAAGCTGGACTATATTCTGATTGTGATTTTTTTTCAGGTCCATTTCTGGTTGAGCGTATGGGAGCTAAACCTTCCGGCAAGATTTTCTTTTAAAATACACCTGGAATGCCTCGGGATCGCGTCAAATCTGCAAGCCAAAACTCCTAAAATAAAAAAACGGGATCACTCCCGTTTTACATTAAATAAACCAATTATTGAACCCAAATTCCTTTTTTAAACTTTCAAACGACTGTTTGACAACAGTTGATGACGGGACGCTAAATCGAGATGGGTTTTCGCGCCAAGATGCATCGTATCCATTTCGAGTACCTGCTGAAACAGGGTAATACTTTCTTGCTTGTGATTCAAACCCAATTGACCGAGTCCCTGTAGATAAAGACAATGAATCCGGTTTCGGTAGTTCAAATCTCCATCAAAAACCATCAGATCCGGAAGTGAAACGGCGAAGTAGTCAATCTTAATTTCATCGTCGATATGTTGTTGTCCGTATTTAATCAACTTATTAAAAATATTGTCGGCACGCAGACTGTCTCCGGTTTTTTGAAGGGCCAATCCCTGATAAAATATCTTATCCGCCGGCGAATCATTATAAAATATAGCTGCACTCGGCTCCTCGTCCCCAATTGCCGCCAATTCCCATGACCTGTTAGCTCTTTCCTCATCCCCTAAAGCCTGGTAAGCGCTGCCCAGCCAAAAATAAATATCGTTGTCACGCGTTCCCGGCAATTTTCCTTCGCCCAGGTTAACAGGATAGGTCAGCGCTTCGGTGAGTAATTCAATAGCCTTCGCGAAATCCCCTTTCAAAATCAATAGTTTAGCCTTTTCCACCAGGCTGAAGGTGTATTGAGCAGCCACTTTACCTTCACCGCCTTCCCAGGGATGGAATTTACGGCTTATCAGCATATCATATGCGGTTTCAAAATCACCCAGAAAATTGTGAATTGCTGCTATTTCCAGGTAAACGTCATCTCTCAGCGTTGCAGTTTCCAGATTTGTTTGTAAAAAGTCAAGCCGTTCTTTAGGTTTGTAATTAAGACGTTTATAAAGCTGATCCAGCTCCATTAGCACTCTCGCATCATTTCTATCAAGGGAGAATGCTTTTTTGAAATGAAAGAGCGCCTTGTCTTTATCCCCGGATTTATTAAACAGCGCAATTCCAAGGTTCCTGTTGACAGTTGGAAACTCGCTTTCGATTTGGTAGGATTGATTCCAAAAACTAATTGCATCCTGGTACTGACGTTTATCAAAATACAGATTTCCCAGATAATACAGGGCCTTGCTATCGAGCGGGTTAAGTGTTATAGCGCTTTTTAACACGATGATATCATCCAGACGGTTGGGAAAACAATATCCAGGATTGGCTCCGGCCGCGACCGTTAAATAGTTAGCACAAACGTGCCAGTCACCTAACTTGTGATAGATATAGGCCAGGTAATAATTAATGAGCGGCGTATCCAACTCCTCGTTATTTGCCAGTAATAAGATAGCTGCCGCATCTTTGTAACAACCCTGATCAATAAAGTCAATAGCGCATTCAGTCAGATTATGCGCAGTACAGCGGCTCCGGGACCTTAGCAGACTCAGGGCTTGCATGGCTTTTTCTTCCTGTCCAAGTTCCAGGTAGCACGAATATAATTCGTAAAGAGCCCCAAAATTAAAGCCGTCGCGCTCAATAGCACTTTGTGCAACGGAAAGCGCTTCAGCAAGTTTCCCCATTTTTTTAAGTGCGTGGATTTTGATCAGATAGGCTTTGCCATTCCGGGCATTCCTGTCAATTGACCAGTTAATGTGCTCAAGCGCCCTGTCATAATCCCCTTTTAGCAAATCGAGCTGCGCTATAAAATAGTAAGCTGAATCCTGCCAGGCGCTGTTCCACGCGGCTTTAAAAAATGCTTCATAGGCGTCTTCTGCACAACCAAGGTATTTTAAGCTAAGTCCCAGGTTAAAATAGGGTTCACCATCGTAAGGATTGGGATTTCTGGCGGTTAAGGTTTTGATGGCCTGGCGAAAGAAAGCTTCACTTTTTTCGAACATCCCGCGCCTGAGATACCACACACCAAGCGCGTTATTATTACGAATGTCGCCAGGATCCAGCTGCAATGCTTTTTCGTAATAAGGAACAGGATCGAAGGTTGCATGTCGGTATTGCTCCAGGTGCTGCCCTGTCAGGAACAATTGTTCTGCGTTGTCTAAGTCGGCCGGAGATTTTGCAGGAGCTGCCGCCTGCGGGATTTCTTTACGCTCCTGCTTACCCTTATAGCGCAACAATTCTTTTCCATTTATATCGGTTATGCTGACAGAAACCTTGTTTTCTTCTAAACGATCGAGGGTTTTCAACGTGCGATCATAAATTTCATAGGGGTCTATATCAGCAATGTCCTCAAGCAACAAATCTGTCCCCATAAACACTTTGATATGGACACCTTTACACACCGACGTCGCAAAAACCTTCATAGCAAGTTCATTCTGATTAACTTGAAGGCTAAGCAGTATATCTTTGGTTGCATTTTTGATAATCCCCAGTTCACGGTAAGGAAGAAAGTATTGCGTAAAGGACTTTTCTTCAAACGGCATTAACCAGGTAAAATCGGGTTGATTATCCGTGTAAACACCTGTCATTAGTTCAATATATGGGCCATCTTCATCGGTAAGATTACGATCCCAGGCGATGCCAAAATCTCCGTTACCCCATGTCCATTGCTTCTTACCAGGAGAAACATGATGATCTGCAATATGCAGCATACCTGCTTTGCTATCATGCTCATACCCCCCTACAAAATCGTATGCGGAGTTGACAGCCATGTAGGAGGTCGGTACAGGAATGTTCTTATACATTGAAATATCCGTACCCGGACTATAGTCGACCTTGTAATAAGTGCCCGTGGCGATAGGAAATGTGGACACATCCCGCTTGCCGTGATCAAAAACTGCGTTAACATCCGGGGGAAACACTGACTGGTAATAGTCGTTAACCTTTACCGCAGGGTTGGCCCACCAAAGGAAAGTTTGTGGTAAAGCTGTGGGATTAGATAACCTTGCTTTGATCTCCAGGTAGGCGTGATCAGGGTGAAGCGTAAACCCGGCCATCCCTTTGGTGTGGAACATTTTTTCCAGTTCATTTACCCAAACAGTAACACTGCCGTCGGAATTCTCTTCAATATTACAGTCTACGGCTTCGAAAGTACTCGGACGATGATGCTGCGGCCAATTGAATTCTATCCCACCGGATATCCATGGACCGCAAAGCCCAACGAGAGCAGGCTTAATCACTTGATTATAGTAAATGAAATGCCGCTCTTTAATCTTATCATAAGCCATCTGAACCCTTCCACCTAATTCTGGCAGGATCATTATTTTCAGGAAGGTATTTTCGATGAAAACCGCTGTGTATTCCCGATCTTCTTTTTCGTCGGATATTTTCTCGATCACAGGGTTCGGATACACAACCCCGCTGCTACCCTGGTAAATTCTTTTTTCAAAAAACATAGGGTTTTTATCGGGCTCCCCAGTCCCATAGGTCGGGATATTCACTTTTTCTATCCAGGCTTTAACTGTCATAAGTTTCATATGTTAATGTGCTGCAAAATTTGATTCCAATTGTTCCAGGCTTTGCCCTTTGGTTTCTTTCACTTTTATTTTGATGAACACGAACCCCAAAAAGCAGATTACTGCATAGAGGTAAAAAGGTCCGTAAGTTCCAAGTGCTTCAGCCAGCAGGGGGAAAGTAAGAACAAGTATAAAGTACGCGCCCCATAGGCATAGTATGGCAAATGACGAGGCCGCCCCCCTGATATGGTTCGGAAATATTTCCGAGATGATCACCCAGGTAACCGGGGCCAGTGAAGTGGCATAAACCGCAATGGCCAGCAGCACCAGCGAAGATATCCATCCGGCAGAAGCCTGGTGACCGAGTGCAAACGCTAACATGAGATAAATAACGGAAAGCCCCAATGAGCCAAACATGATCAGGGGTTTTCGTCCTAAGCGGTCAACCTGCCACATGGCTAATAAAGTAAATAACGTATTCACCACGCCAATAATTACCGTTTCCCAAAGCTGGCGATCCAGGTTGGCACCTATAGATTTAAAAATAGTAGAGGTGTAATTAAATACAACATTGATTCCGCAAAACTGCTGGAAAACTGCAAGTGTTACACCAACTAAAACAGCTGGTCGTACGGCTTTCGCAAATACGCTGCGGTAACTGGCCGGTTCGGCTGGCAGATTTTTTTCAAGATCTTCGATGATCCTATCGGCTGCAGTTGCTGACCCAATTTTGCAAAGTGTTTTGAGAGCATCTGCCTTGTGCCCTTTGCTTAGTTGCCACCGGGGGCTTTCCGGCAAAAAAATAACACCAAGCAGAAAAAGCAGGGATGGGACCACCCCAAGCCCGAACATCCACCTCCAGGCTTCCGGTCCTTTATCCGCCAGTGTATAATTAACAAGGTTAGTTATCAGTATCCCCAAAACAATAGTTAACTGATTAAGTGCAACGTTTCTGCCCCTGACAGCGGCTGGTGAAATTTCAGATATATAAAGCGGGCTTAACATCGAAGACATGCCCACCCCAATGCCTGCACCAAATCGAAAAAGGATAAAAACAGACAGGTTTCCCGCTAACGACATCGCCAACGAAGAGAGTGCAAAGATCGAAGCCGCCACCATTAAACCCGGACGTCTGCCATACCGGTCAGCGATCCTGCCCGCCGCAACACTCCCTACCATACATCCAAGTGCAAGCGACCCGGTTAAAAACCCTTCCCCTAAAGCGGTCAGCGCRAACTGTGACTTTAAAAAAGGCAAGGCACCGGAGATCACGGCGAAATCAAAACCAAAAAGGTACCCCCCAAGCGCCGAGATGAATGATATGGAAATAATATAATAGTGGTTAAATTTTTCAGTTGCTATTTGCATTCCGATAAAGGATTTAAAATTGGTTGTTTGTAATATGTCGACTTTTATTTAGTTAAAAAAGCAGAACGTTTATATTTATCTAAGTTAGTGGAACGGATTTTGTAAAAAAATGGACAATTAAAAGTAGTACTCCAATAAGACCAATTTTCTGCCGTGGACCTTCATATTAAGACTGATATAATCCCGCGTTTCACATGGCATTTACAAGGCACGGGGTTATTGTTGAGTAGGCACTATCACAGGCCACAATGCAGCAAGCCAACAATACAGCCAGCGACAAAAGAAGTTGATCTTTTACATAAGCGTTTCTTCGGTGAATAAATCGTTTGTAATTTTCGGAAATAAAACAGCCTGGTAATATGGACGCAATTAGGTTTTATATGGACTATATTATTATCACATTGAAATTAATTCCAAATCACATTTAAAATTTTTACGTTTATTAATGCATAATAGAATTGTGAGATAACCTGTTACTCCCCCATTAAAAAACAGCAGTACTAACCAGTTATAAAAACTTATATGAATTATAAAAAAGAAGGGTTTGACGGGCAAAAAGCGATAGTTATTCCCAGATCAATTTTAAATAGATTCTGCTTTTCTAATGAAATTATCAAAGGTGCCTATATCACTGATATCGGCTATTATCCCAAAGCAAAATTCCACCTGCGGAAACGAGCACAAGGGGCAGAACAAAATATTCTTATCTATTGTGTGGAAGGAAACGGAATAGTAACTATAAAATCAGTAAAGCATACAATCGTCCCGGGCGACTTTATTATTATTCCCCATGGCATCTCACATTCGTATGAAACCAATGAAAAAACTCCCTGGACCATTTATTGGTGCCACTTTAAGGGAGACCAGGCAGATGCCTTGGTTAAATGGTTCTATGCAAAAGGAGAAAGCTACAAATACAGCGTTGAATTTGTCCAGGAGCGAATCGCTCTTTTTGAACAGCTTTATACTTATCTTGAGCAAGGTTACAGCGTGGAGAATCTGACTTATATCAATTTGCTGCTATTGCAATTTTTGAGCTCATTTATTTATAGCGACAAATACAAAACCAAGCTATCAGAACACAATACCGATATGTTTGAGAAGTCAATTTTTTTTATGCAGAATAATCTCGAAAAGTCATTGACATTATCTGAATTGGCAGCATCGGTAAACCTGTCTAACAGTCATTATTCGGCTATTTTCAGAAAAAAAACAGGATTTCCCCCCATTGAATACTTTAACCACCTGAAAATTCAAAAGGCCTGCCAGTATTTGCAGTTTACGAAATTAAGAATTCGGGAAATAGCATTTAAAATAGGAATAGAAGACCCATTTTATTTTTCGAGGCTTTTTACGAAAACCATGGGTTATGGCCCTAAGGAGTATCGTGAAACTAGATATTCAGCAAAATAATACGAACTCAAATAAGAAACAACCACAGCCAATAAAATAAAGTGTGTTGTACCATACTTATCTATTCCATTTAAGTAAGCAATTAATGCCCTGCTCATTCAGTGCTAATCATTAACTTGCCGGAACAAACAGGATATTTCTCAACATAGCTTTTATTTATATACACCCTGATCTTTAAAGTTTACCTGATTATTTACTATGTACCAATTGCTACGCGAAAATATTGAACAACATGTCCATCTAACTGAGGCAGAACTTTCCAGCTTTACGGGGCTGTTTGAATTGAAGAAAGTCAGCAAAAAACAAATGCTTTTAAGCGCGGGCGAAGTTTGCAGGTTTGAAGGCTTTGTTACCAAAGGCATATTCCGGGTGTATCATATTGACAAAAACGCAGCAGAGCAGATTCTTTATTTTGCCATAGAAAACTGGTGGATCACGGATATTGACAGCTTTAATAATGAAAGACCGTCACAGCTTTTTATTGAAGCAATTGAAGACAGTGAGGTACTTTTAATTTCAAAAAAAGACAAGGAATTTGCCTATGCTAATTTACCCAAAATAGAAAAGTTATTCCGGATAATGACCCAAAAAACCCACGTTGCTCTACAAAGAAGAATGATAGATAATTTAGGTAAAACCGCTGATCAACGCTATGCTGACTTTATAGAAAGATATCCCCTCCTCTATCAACGACTTTCTAATCTTCAGATTGCAGCTTACCTGGGCATCAGTCACGAATTTTTGAGTAAAATAAGAAATAAAATTGCCCGTAAAAGATAGATTGAACTTCATTTATTGAACTTGTTCAACCTTTTTAGGTATTTGATGACCGCATCTTTGCATCGTCATTAAAAACAACAAAAAATGAAACCGGTTATTTCAGCAGCTTTTTTAATCATCTTAAACTTATTCAAAATGGACGTACACGCACAAAGTTTCAAAACTATTGAAGCAAACAATCTTAAACTACAGGTTTACAACGCATCAGAAAATAGCTTTGGTGTAGCTTCGATCATCGTATCAGGAAAAACCGATGTGGTTTTGATCGACGCACAATTTACCCTGGCAGACGCTGAGAAGGTAGCCCAGGAAATCAAAAATTCAGGTAAAAAATTAACCGCTATTTATGTTTCTTATGGCGACCCTGATTTTTATTTCGGATTGGAAGTATTCAAAAAATATTTTCCGGAAGTTACAGCTTATGCTTCACCAGCAACAGTGGAGCACATTAAAGCAACGGCTCAAAAGAAATTAGATGTTTGGGGCGGGCAATTGGGTAATAAAGTTACTTCAAACGTTGTTTTACCGCAGGTTCTAAAAGGAAACAGCATTGACCTGGAAGGCCAGAAATTAGAGATCATCGGTTTAGAGGCATTTCCGGCTAAAACTTTTGTCTGGATACCTTCCATAAAAGCTGTGATTGGTGGTATCAATGTATTTGGAACAACTTTTCATCTTTGGATGGCTGATGCGCAAACAGCGGAAGCCCGTAAAGAATGGATCAGCGTTTTAGATAAAATTGAGGCGTTGCAGCCAACAATTGTAGTTCCGGCTCACGCCAAATCTGAAAGCGCATTCGATCTTAGCGCTGTAAAGCATACAAAAAATTATATCCAATTCTACGAAGAGGTTTTGAAAACCAACAAAACATCGGCCGCCTTGATAGCCACTTTAAAGGCAAAATATCCTGCGCTTACTTTTGACATCGCCTTGCAAATAGGTGCAAAAGTAAACACAGGCGAAATGAAATGGTAAAATTATCAGTCCTATTCAGCCTGGCAATGTTTATCGCGTTGCCAGGTTGTTCTTTTAAAAAAAAACAAAATGACAAATTTAGAGATAGTAAGGAGCACATACGAGGGTAAAACTTCTGAAGAAAACGGCAAAAACCTGGCTAAATATGTGGCAGAAAGCGTCACCTGGACAGAAGCTAAGGGCTTTCCCTATGCCGGTACTTACATTGGTTTAGAAGAAATTACCAGAAATGTATTTTACCGTTTAGGCAGCGAATGGATAGATTATAAATTTACACCTGAAGACTATGTCGCCGGCGATGATAAGGTGGTTGCCTATGGCACTTACACGGGTAGCAATAAAGCCACTGGTAAGTATTTTGAGGCGAGGGCAGCACACGTTTGGAAATTGAAAGACGGGAAGATTACCAGCTTTGAGCAATTTGTTGATAGCCAGTCTGTAAACAACTCCATAAAGTAATAAGCGTATGCGCTGCTTTAATTGCTTTTGAGTATTTGATAAATTACCCGGGCTAAGGAATGCCATATTTAATTGGGAAGTTGGTTTAAAACCGACTTCCCAATTTCAATTTATATCGAACTGATATCCCCAAAGCAAATACCGGTTACCCGTAAATACATAGTTCATGGTTAGTTTTTGACTACTGCCTCTGGCTTAGTACCGGTTTTTATTTCCTCTTTCACAGGATCTGCTGGTTTGGTATCCTTAAGAACTATCCCGACATCTCCCGATTTTGGTTTCAGTGAGTTAACCTCTAAAGTTAATGCTTCATTTTTACTTGTCCATTCTTTTTGCTGAGCCTGTAATCCATTAATATCCGTAGTTAATTGTGTTATCTTAGCTGTCTGGCTTTCAATGGTTATATTCCTTGCAATAAGCACCTCTTTTAAACTGTCTGCCTTATTTTCAAGCCGCTTAATTACTTCATTATGGGCATCTGTTGCACCTTCCATCCTTGCTAATTTTACTTGTAACTGAACCAAACTTTCATTCTTGACGACCAATATTTTTTCAAGACTATCCGCTTTTCGCGTTAACAGTTCAATTCTTTCTTTTTTGCTTTGTGCGCTTACACTTATACCCGCTACCACCATGCCAATCATTAAGATGGCTACTTTTCCACTTTTCATGTTAATTAAATTTAATTGCCACACATTAGTTATATATCTATTTATTCAAAATCAGCGTATTAAAAACGGTTGAAATGAATGGAAGTATCGGATGATAAATGAAAGCGGAATAATAGAATACCTTCTTACTTTTTTAACATTTTGAAAAATTAATTGTTTACGGGTTTATCAGTTTTTATCACACAAAATCCTGCTTTTGCATGACCATAATTCTCCGGGAAAACATCTGTGAATAATTGTATGCCTATCGATTTAAAGGCCCTGATTTGACGTCGGAAAATGATTCTTTATGCATCATGCAGAAAGATATTCTATAGCAGTCAAATTCCTGACGTTTTAAAATCAGAGAGAAAGGTTGCTTTCTTATGAGCTTTGATATATACCGAAATCGACTCATTTTGTCAGATAGAGCAGCCAACCCTCCAAATCTTTGATAAATGGTTCGATCCTGGTATTTCAATAAGTATAACGCCCTCCTGATTTTCAGGAAGGCGTTGTTGTTTCTTCACGTTCTCTCTTATTTGGCGGGAGTTATAACAATATTTCTATAATCAATCGGCCCATGATCCCCCTGGATCAAAATTGGGCCTGGTTCTCCTTCCATGCTGTTTATTGCCCCGCCGGTTATACCGGGGATTACCTGGTCGCATATTACCGTTTTTCCGTTAGCTATAATAGTTACCATTCTGCCAACCAGAGTAATATCGTAATACTGCCACTCTCCCGGATTTTTCGCCATCATTTTACTGGGCGGCAGGAAGCCATAGATTGAGCTGAACTGGTTGTTGATAGGCTCAGGGTCGCCGCTTTTTGTATCGATGATCTGCAACTCATACCTGCCCCGCAGGTAAACGCCGCTGTTGCTTCCCTGCGGGTACCTAAATTCAATATGAAGTTTAAAATCGGTAAAAGTTTTATCAGTTATAAGGTTGGCTCCCGAATGCGGGCTCCTCAAAATACCACCTTCCGCTATCCATTGATTCTTGCCATCTGCATGCCAGCCCTTAACATTTTTTCCGTTAAACAATTTCACCGGTGCACCCCAAACCGGGCTTTTAGATCTAATAAGCAATGGCGCACGCACGCCTGTAAATTCATAGGTAAGGCCATCGGTATAAACCATGGTGCCTTTTAGTTTATCGCCGCTAACTTCAAATTGAAAATCCATGTTTCGGTTCCCTTCTTCCCATTGCGGAGGAATAGAAAAGCTGTATTTACCATTATCAGGTTTAACCTCTGAAATAGGTCGTGCACTTCCAAAAGCATATACAAAACGACCGATCAGCGTATGTGTACCGGATTTCTGCACCTCCAGCCAGGAAGGCAAATTTTTACCTGCTTTGGTGATCGTGATATTCCACCTACCAATCACATCGGGGTCTTTCTTTGGTTCTGTTTCGCCGGCGGATGCTTTAAATGCCGTAAAAACAAATAAACACAGGATAATTTGTATCTTAAAAAAATGGCAAATTGACTTATTGCCTAACATTGGTAAGTTTTTCATATTTTATTTTTAACAATTTATGGTTTCAAACTTTCATATACACTTGCGATGACAGGTTGAAAGGTAGTTTTTTTATTCTTCTTTATCCAAAAAATTTGCCTGATGGGTATTTTCTATGGCATAT
Organism: Mucilaginibacter sp. P5_A4; assembly: GCF_056400605.1. Lineage (NCBI taxonomy): Bacteria > Pseudomonadati > Bacteroidota > Sphingobacteriia > Sphingobacteriales > Sphingobacteriaceae > Mucilaginibacter > Mucilaginibacter sp. P5_A4. The sequence continues at coordinate 58,786 of NZ_JBFUKX010000033.1, forward strand.
CCCTCCACGCCTGACGAACCAGGTGGTATCCCGCTATTTTCTGAAAGCACCTTCATCAGTTTACGATGCCAGTAATTGGCCAGTAAAGAGCCCGTAATGTTCATTAAAGGTCCAAATACGGCCGGGGCTAAACCAACGGTTGCAACTTTACCCATCTCTTTAGCCAAACCAGATGCCAGCCCCCCATTTTGCATACCAACCTCTATTGCCATTGTTCGACAATCGCGCTCATCCATTTTAAATAGCCGGCCAGCCCAGTAACCCAGGGTATAGCCCATAAGATTATGAATTAATACCAGTAAAACCAGCATGAAACCAATGTTGAGCAGGCTGCTTCGCCCGGCAGCAGTAATGATCACAATAATAAATGCAATACCGAACATTGATACCATCGGCATAACACTCTCCAGCCACTTTGCTCTTTTAAGCAGGTACTTATTAAACAGAATACCTGCTCCAATTGGTAATATCACCATTTTGGTAATATCCCACATCATTTTTAACATATCTATTTTAATGAAAGTACCGCCAAGCAATTTCATCAATAGCGGTGTAAAAAATGGCGCAAGCATGGTAGAAACGGCCGTTATAGTAATGGATAAAGCCAGGTTGGCTTTTGCCAGGTACGAAATAACATTTGACGCCATGCCATTTGGCGAACAGCCGATAAGAATTACACCTGCCGCAATTTCGGGTGGAAAACCACTTAGTTTGGCTAATGTGAATCCCAATGCCGGCATGATCAGAAAATGGCTGAATACGCCAATAAATACACCTTTAGGCATTTTTATTACGCCTGCAAAATCTTTAATACTCATAGATGTGCCCATGCCAAACATGATAAGCTGAATAAGCGGTGTAATGAGCATAGCCAGTGTGAAGCCGTTTATCTGAATAAAATACTGCGGATAATATAAAGCGGTAGTAACCGCGGCAAATATGATAAGTGTATAAGAGAAGCCTTTTAGCAGCGTAAATCCCCGAAACGAAATTGCCAGTGTTATAAAAAAAGCGATGACGAACGGTCCGGCCTGTTCTATACCTCCGCGGTAAAAGCAGGCGACCGAAATAAGCAGGCATATCACAGATAATCCTGCTATAATTTTATACATGTTGAAACTATTCAATTCTTTACAGTTTAGTTATATATCTACCAGGTCCTTTTTTCCATGAACGCTTCTAACTGCGCGCGTGTCATTTTTACTTTATTGGGGCTTTGGTTAAGCCATTTCAAAAATGCATCCTTGATGGGCGTTGTCCACTGGCTGTCAATTTCGCCTGTACTATATGTGCCGGATTTAAGCATAGCATGTCCAAATTCGTCCCGCAGCGCTATAAATTCGGCGGTGGCGATGACCTTTTCTGCCAGGTGAGCAGGTATAAACAGCACACCTTCTTTTTCGGAAATGACCAGATCGCCTGGCATCACAATGGCGTGTCCTATTCTTATGGGGGTATTAAGGCCCATTAGTACCATCTCTTCCAGGTAGGACGGATCGAAATCGCGAACGAACGCATTGAAGCCCGGGATGCTTTTTAAACCCTGAAGATCCCGCGCCGAGCCATCGAAGATCACTCCGTTACCTGATTTACTGAATATTGAGTTACCCAAATTGTCGCCTATTAATGTTCCTCCTTTTATTTTTCCAAAACCGTCGGCTACGTAAACATCACCTTTTTGTAGTAAATCAATAGGCCATGCATTGGTGTTACCCTTTCTGCCTTGCTTAATACCTCGTTCTTTAATGTTTTTTTCTACGTCGGGCCGACTGGGCATAAACATCGCTGTTACGGCACGGCCAACTACTGGAATGTCATCGTTCACCATTTTCCAGCCGCTTTCAAACTGGTTATTGTAACCTTCATTTCGCAATACAGTCCAGGCTTCTTCAATGCCAATGTTTTTGGCACGTGCAAGTAGATCATCCGGTATTTTGGGGCGGCCATCATCAAAACGCTCCCCCTTCCACTCCGACGTATAAAATACAAGTTGCTCTTTTGATATCGTTTGCGCAGTACTACTTGTATAAAACAGCAATATTGACAAGCAAATTTTTAAAACACTTCTCATTTGGTTATATATATTAAAATTGGTTACTGAACTCTTGCAATTGACTTTGCAGCTATTTTTGGCGGCACTATGGGCATAGCAATACCATTTAAATCATACATTATTTTCCCGGCGCGAATAGTTATTTCGCATTCTAACTTCTTATCGGCAACAATCTTGTAGCCGGTATAGTCAAACAACCCAAATTTACCTTTACGAACATTCAAAATGGCAACATCAGCATCTGAGCCGACAGAAAGGTTTCCCAGCTCTTCGTGTTTAATTTCTTTTGCCGGGTTTGAAGTAGTGGCTTGTATTACATCGTATATCGTCATACCTATATTAAGAAATTTAGACATGGTAGTTAGCATATCCTTCATTGCATTGTTCATGCTTCCCGAATGTATATCCGTACTAATCGAATTTGGGAAAAAGCCGTCTTTTGCGGCTGGTATGGCCTGGGAAAAAGTAAAACTGATACCACCATAACCAACATCGAAATAAATACCCCGTTTGCGCGCTTCCCACACAAAGGGTTTTATTTTTTGCGCTTTCAGATCAACAATATACTCTCTGTCATCAAACTGCCCGAAACAATGTGTAAAAATATCACCGGGGCGTAAATGCTGTGTAAACAGTTCCTGGATAGATAACGGCGGATTACTGCCACCAAAATCAATCATAACCGGCAAACCGCCAGCCATATTCCCTGCTTCAACGGCACGATCAACAGCAACCCATTCATGGCCTTCATAATGTGCAACTTTAAACCCCACAACGTAATTTCGATAACGGCGAGCCAATAACGCAGACATTTTAGCATCCATATCGTTTGAGTTTTGCTCATACACACCACGCATGCCTTCGCCCACAATGTTTATGAAAGCCAGTACCCTTGTTTGCGATTGATCAATTGTTTGTGCCTTAAATGTGGGGAAAGTACGCCAACCCGAACTGCCTGCATCAACTACCGTAGTAACTCCATTGCGAAAGGTGAAACCATCAGGAGGCAAAGCCTGGTTGCCGTTTTCATACTGGTGATCTGGTTCGGTACCAAAAAAATTATGGGTATGTATATCAATCAGCCCTGGTGTAACATATAAGCCGGTAGCGTCAACAACCTGCAGGCCCTGGGTGGGGTCAATGTTTTTTACAACCAGCACAATTTTACCGTCCTTTATAGCTATATCCATATCGGTATCGATGTTATTTTTCGGATCTATTACATGCCCTCCTTTAATTACTATGTTATAGGTCTGTGCCTTTAAAACCATAATAGTCGAGCCCATGGCCGCTATCATTAAGAGTATATATTTTTTCATTTTAAAATTATTTAACTTTAATAATGCAGGAAACTTAAGGCTATATTTATCCTGTCAGAGCAGGAATCTCTGTTCTGTAAAGCAATAACTGAGGTTAATCAGCTTAAACCGCCTGTTGTAAAATAACCTTAACCCGGCTGGCAACTACATCTACCTGGTCGGGCCGTAACAATACTACACCAATAACCAGCGTGTCATTATCCCCGTTGGCAACTATGCTTGGCGTGCCGCTTTTTAAGGCAGCCAGCACATCTTTCGGGTTTGTTTTTATTTTGATTTTATCCCAGGTAACGTGTAAGCTCGGAAAGGCATTGGCCGGTCCCGGGTCAACAACTATTTTACTTTTTACGGTTGAAATAGTTTCTAACTGGTTACCAATATGCTTGGCGCGTTGCAGCCAGTCATCCCACTCTTTACGGTGATCTTTTTCGAGGTACGCTTTTAGGGCCGCATACATCCCAAACATTTCCTCTTTATTCACCTTCATCGGACGGCCTATCGGTGCTTCATTAGGACTGTGATTAAGCCGGGCGGCAGTTATGAGATCTTTACGTCCGAATAGTATGCCTGCACTTTGCGGTCCGTGAATCATTTTACCTCCTGAAAAAGTAACCAGATCAAATCCCTTTTTTTGAAATTTAAACAGGTTCTCCACCGGTGGTACGTCTGCCGCCGCATCTAAAAACGTAGTGACGCTGTGTTTTTTTGCAATTTGTAAAAACTGCTCATGCGTAATGCTGCTTTTTTCGGCGGCGTTAAAAAATAAAGCCATCACCGTATTGCTGTTTATTGCGTTTTCCATGGCCTCCGGGCCTTCTACCTCAATGATTTTTGCCCCGGTGGTGCTTACTGCCTGATCAAATAGGTATCGGTGTGTTTTCTGCATAATAACTTCAGGTCTGGGGCCTGGCAGATTGGGCAGTTGCTTAATTTTATCCTTATCAGTACCCGTTATAGCTGCTGCTGTACCTAAAAGTATAGCACACGAAGCTCCGGATGTTACCATAGCTGCTTCAACATGAAGCATTTCAGCAATCCTCGCTCCTACCTTGTCTTGCAACTCATACATGTTGGCAAAATCATGCGATGTTGAATTAATAGCCTCCAATACCTCCGGCAGCATCAATGAACCTGATAAAAAGGTCATGGTTACCCCGGCATTAATAACGGGGGTAACACCAAGCTCTTTAAAAAAATCCCGTTTAGGGGGTGCTGTTGACGTCGGAGTAGCATTTAAAGTAGCAGCTTTGGCTACAAATCCACTGGTTAATGGTAATAAGGTAAGGCCTTTTAGTATATCTCTACGTTTCATATAAATCCGTATAATTTAATGATACTATATATATGCGATACAATCCATTTCAACCAACGAATTACCCGGAACACCACCCTTTGCTACAGCTACGGTAGTACGTACCGGTGGATTTTTACCAAAACGGCCTTTATAAACCTCGTTCATACCCTGGTAATCAGCAATATCATTCAGGAACACGGTTACTTTTAATACCTTTTCCATTGATGAGCCTGCTTTTTTAAGCTCATTTTCAAGTTCCTTTAATACAATTTCGGTATGGGCTTTTATCTCAAATGGCTCAACGTGAGCACCCTTGCCAGCTACAAAAACCATATTGCCCAATTTGGTAGAACCTGAAAACAGGGGCACATCCTGGTGTTTGGTAATGTTATTGACCTCTTTTTCGTCGCTTTTTGCAATACCAGCTTTTGCGAAACCAAATACCGAAATTCCGGCTAACGAAGCCAGCAATTTTTTTAAGATTGATCTTCTTTCCATTGTTGTTATGTTATTTTAAGTTTGTTGATAATATTAAAATTTGACCATTAGATTTAATCCGTAGCTTCTTGTTCTTGGCAACCCAAAAGATTCAAAACCCTGGCCTGATCCATTCGTAAAGCCCGACTCCGGATCAAAATTGCTTGTCTGTTTATAGATGGTGAATAGATTACGCGCAACAAACGAGATTGAAGCATTCTGTATATTTACGGCTTTCAGCAAATCAGCCGTAATGTTGTAGGTTAATATCAGCTGACGAAGTTTTACAAAACCACCATCGTGCAAAAAAAGCTCAGAGTAAGATTTGTAGTTATCGTAGTAGCTCCGCAGATTTGACACAGGTACCGTTCTTGAATATGGATTGCCGGCCTGGTCAACACCACTTAACTGCAAACCGCTTTCCCTTCCTGGTAATGTAGTTTTCATTAAACCTAAACGGGTACCATAAACCTCCATCAATGAAAAGATTTTGTTGCCAAATTTTCCATCGACCAGGATATTTAAAGAAAATTTTTTGTAACGAAAATCACTAAAGAAACCCATAGTTACCGGGGGAACTCCCCTGCCCAAAGTTTGCAACCCGGTTGCGACAGGTAGGCCAGTAGTAGTATTGAATACTGTTTGACCATTAGCATTTTTGAGAATGCGCGTGCCTACTATTGAACCGTATGATTGGCCGGCGATGTTATTGATGTAAGCCCAACCATTAACAGAGGCTGCCATCTGGAGCTGGTCGAGTCCCTGGGCCAGTCTTACAACTTCGTTTTTGTTATAGGCAAAGTTATAGCTGGCACTCCAGCTAAAGTCTTTAGATTTGACAGGAGTACCGTTTAACAATAGCTCAATGCCTTTATTGCTTAGTTCACCTACATTTAAGATCACGTTGCTGTAGCCGCTGGTACCGGATATGGCTGTAGAAACGATATCATTAGTGGTTTTTCGATTATATAAGGTAATGTCAAAACTTAAACGGCTGTTAAATAAACGCGCTTCAACTCCTGTTTCGGTTGTAGTTGATGTATAAGGGCGAAGCTTAGAATTGGTAATAGTTGTACTGGAAACAGTTTGCAACGGCTGTCTCGAACTTGGTGGCATAGTAAAAGCCTGGTTAATTTGATATGGGCTTGGTGCACCGCCGCCTACCTGCGCATACGAAACTCTGAACTTAGCATAATTGATCACTTCGGGTAATTTAAATGCCTCAGAAAGAATAAAACTAAGGCCCGCTGAAGGATAGAAAAGACTATTGTTTTTGAGGCTCAAGGTAGAAAACCAATCCTGACGGCCGGTAACTGTTAAGTACGCAAAATTCTTAAAACTGATGTCTGCCGAACCCATTAATGAATTTATAGCCATTTTGTTATTAGTGGGTGTAGTTGAAATGGTTGAAAGATTAGTTGAGCTGTAGAAATAAGGTATTATGTAATTGCTGCCCGCAATGTTGCTTTCATTGTAAGCGGAACGTTGCTGGTTACCACCAACAAAACTTGTTAAACCAAAATTCCGGGTTACCTTGCCGTTATAGTTAAGCATTAATAGTCCGTTAGTTTCAGAAGCATCAACTTTCAGTTCGCTGTACTGCCCGTTTGGAACATATAATGTACCGGTTGGCAGAATATATTTATAGTTATAATAATAAAAGTCGCGGCTTACAACACCTTTTAATGAAAGGTTTTTACCGATCCCAATTGTAACGCCAGCCTGGCCAATGACCCGGTTTTTGTTATCATTTTCTTTAAACCTATTGGTTACGAAATAACTGTTAGTTGCAATGGCGGCATCGTTCCAGGCAACCTCATTGCCGCTTGCATTATAGCCCGGCTTTAACCACCTAATATCTGTGGTATTGGCAATCATATATGGTGTCCAGTTGGGGTTACCTAAAGCATCACCAGCTGTCGGTCTGTTATTTGCATTTTCAATATTATATTGTACTAAGGTTTCGAGATTAATATGTTTACCCAATTTACCGTTAATGCTAAGATTAGCGGTTTTGCGATCATAGTTTGTATTAGGAAGCACACTTTTACTATATAGGTCTGCCACAGAAAAACGGTAGCTGATTGCTTCTGTGCCGCCGGTGAAAGCCAAAGTGTTGGTAAAAGTGGTACCTGTTTGATAGAAGTTTTGAATGTTATCCTTCTGCGCACTGTAAGGGTGGGTTAATCCATCTGCGGCAACATAGGAAGACTCATCAATTTTTGCTCCAAAAGACCGGCGCCCCGTCTGGATAGCTTCGTTCTGTGTTGTTGGTTTCACACCATTATCGCCCTGGCCATATTCATACTGCCAGTTGGGAAAGACGGCGGGCGTTTCCAGAGTAAAAGACGAATTATAATCAATACCGGTACCTTTTTGTACATGTCCTTTTTTAGTGGCTATAAGTATAACACCATTAGCGGCCCTTGCGCCATAAAGTGCCGCTGCCGTACCTCCTTTAAGTACGCTGATAGACTCAATATCATCCGGGTTAATGCCGCTTATGCCGTCACCTCTGTCAACATTACCTGCGCTGCCGTTTGTCGTCGCGCTGCCACCTGGTACCGAGTTTTCCAGCGGCATTCCGTTAACTACATACAAAGGCTGATTGTCGCCTGATAGCGCGCCATTACCACGAATAATCACCCGGCTTGATCCGCCAGGCCCTGTGGATAAGCCGGTGGCATTTACACCTGCAACTTTACCGGTAAGCGCATTAGCCACATTGTTTTCCCGTGCCTGGATAAATTCATCGCCTTTTACTTCTGTAACAGAATAGGCCAAAGCTTTTCGCTGACGCGAGATACCAAGTGCTGTTATCACAACCTCGTTCAGTTCGCTGGTTTCTTCCTGGAATTTTATATCGGCAATTTTGTGGTCACCAGCTACAATTTCCTGTGTTAAATACCCTAAAGATGAAAATATAAGAACCGCGTTTTCATCAGGAATGTTAATGCTGTATTTACCATTGGTATCAGTGCTGGTTGCAATCGCAGTGCCTTTAACCTTTACTGTAGCACTTTGTACAGCACCGGCATTATCTGTTACCCTGCCCGTTACCTGCACAGGCGTTGTTTTTAGGCGCCCGGCAGGACTGAACTGTTTTTTTTCTATCAGGATCATATTGCCCGATAGCGAATACTCCATGCCCAGCGGATTTAATATCTTTGATAATACCAAACCCAGTTTTTCATTTTTAACCTCGATAGTTACTGTTTGATCGGTAATTATTTCGTTACTGAAAACAAAACTCAACTTAATCGTTTTGTTGATTTTTTTTAATACGTTTTTAACTGACATGTTTTTCACTTTCAGCGATATAGGAGTATCCAAATCCGGGGTAATGCGATTTACCGCATTGGTTTTGAGGCAGCAAATGACTAAAAACCCCGTGACAATGACTATCCTGCTTACAGCCTTACGCAGCCTGTTAGAGGACAAAGATCTTTTTGTCATATACTTGATGAGAATTTTTAGTGATTAAATGCCCTTACGGAAAACTATGAACTGTTTAAGCTTAAGCTTGATGAGGTTGGGTGTGCTGCAATCACACTCAACCTTTTTATGTTATTGTTATGATATCTATAGGCAATTAGTTTTAAGGTTTATCATTCAGCTTAGTTATTAAAATAGGGTATAAACATTTTTGCTAACGTGGTATTTAGAGTGCGTAAGCCTGGTAATACCATTTAGAATATCAGGCAGGGTTTGGTTTTGAAATATCGCCGTGATACGTTGTGTAGCCAACTGATGATTTGATACTTTAATGTTGACTGCATATTTATTGCTTAAAGCATCTGCCACATCGGCCAGCGTAGCGTTCTCGAACGTCAGCTTATCATCCAGCCATGCAATAGCATCTGTCGGGTCGGCAATATGGCTTATTATGAAGTTTTGGTTTGTTTGATCAGTGGTGGCACAAAGCCCGGGGTTAAGTATAACATGCGCTTTGTTGCTTTGATCAACCAGGCCCACCTTACCGGTTAAAACGGTCACTTTTATAGGTCGCCGCTCATCATAAGCGCTAATCGTGAATGATGTGCCTAAGACCTGTGTTTTTAGTGTGCCCGAATAAACAATAAATGGTTTTTTATCATCGTGAACTACCTCAAAATAAGCCTCGCCTTTTAAGTAAACCTCTCTTGTAGTAGCATTAAATTTTTGCGGATAACGCAAATCACTGTTCGCGTTTAAGGTAACACGGGTGCCATCGGCTAATGTTATTACCTTTGTTTTTGCAGGCAACGAATAAGCGGTTAAATATTTTGCGCCAATGACAACTTTCTTATACTTGTATACACTTATAGTACATACAAGGAATATGAAAGCAAGGCATGCGGCATATTTAAACATCCTTCCGGCATTATAACGCTTTTGGGTTTTCTCTTTGATGTTTTCATAAATACCATCCCAGTTTACGCTATGTTCGTCGGTGGCATGAACCGATTTTGCCCAATGTTTTTTTAGAACCTTATCAAAATCGATCAGGTTTTGGGAAGTTTTAATTTCAGACATTAACTCATCAAATTCTTGCCGGGTGCAAGCATTATTGATGTATTGGTTTAACAGATATGATATTCTTTGTTTGTGATCCATTTAATTGTGCAATTACATTAAAGACACAGGAAAATCACAAACAGACTAATGCAAATAAAAATTTTATTTTTTTTAACAGAATGTTAAAAAAATGTTGTTTTACACAACCAGCAAAATACAGAATATAGCATTAACAATTACCTTCACGGCAATAAATAAAACAAACCATGTTTAAAAACATTAACTTTTTTGAGAAATTATAGCTTGATAAACATTAAGATAAGAATAATGGTTGGATCAATACCATTTTGGGTAAGATAACCTCTTATCGAAGCCAATGCGGAGAGCAAATGGTTTTTTACGGTGTGTTTTGATAAATTTAATTGAGAAGCGATATCGTCGTAACTCAAATCGTTATCCTTACTCAATTCGTAAACCAATCGGCGTTGCGGCGATAACTGGCTGACTGCTGTATGTATAAGTTTTTTGTATTCGGATAGCTGCACTGTTGATTCAGTGTTGTTATAACCGGGGACTGCAGTTTTCATTAAATGGTTGATAAGTCGCAGATCACTCGCGGCTTTTCTTAAATAATTTAATGAATAATTACGAACGATGGTATAGATATATCCATCCAGATTTTTTATACTGCTAAGTAATTCGCGACTCTGCCAAATTTTGATAAATATTTCCTGGGTAATTTCCTCTGCCGCATATTGCGATTTTGCAATAGCATAAACCTGCGTATAAACCTGACGTTTATATTCCTCAAATATCCGGCGAAATTCAAACTCTGGCTCTGTTTTCGGGATATCCTTTTTCATTAAATCGGCAACAGCTTCATATTATGTTAAAATAATAAAAATTTTACCTAATATAATGAAGGTTTTATTCATTTCAACAAATCATTATAAAATATTTAACCTGTTGATAATGTTGCATTAATTTAGATGGGTTTAGGCTTTTTTATATCCCGAAATCATCACAGATATCACAGCAAATCCGGATAATAGTTGGTTTTCACTGCTTAAAAAATTCCCCAAAATGCCATAGGATTCCGGATGGGTCATGCATAAAACATTCTCGTCCCCAATCATATTGTCGAATTGGCGTTAGTTTTACGCGTTTATATTTAGATGTAAGATCCAAAGCCAAAAGTTCATTCCAATACCGTCCAACGTCTTCAACTTCTAAAAAAATCATTGAATTGTCTACCCAATCCCGCACGTAAGCGTCCTGTAAATAAAACCCTAAGCCATTCGTTTTGAAATAGGACATATTATGAGCCAAAATACTTTCTTCAAATCCCAGGTCCCGGTAAAAACTCCGTGACAGCTCAAAATTCTCGGCTCCGATAAATGGTCGAATTGATATGGCTTTATGTTCCATTGTTTTGATTTTAATCGTTGGCAACCACTGCAGAGCTAAACGATTGCGGCGATAGTCAGAAAAACGCCCCGGCCCTGAACTGAAGTTGAATAAAGATAAAAAGTTTACCTGGTTATTTCTACTGTTCAATAAAATGTGGCAATGGGGTTCTTGTGCCACATTTTATTGTTATCTAAATCATATATCAAAAGGCCACATTGGCAATCATCAGGATAGTTGTAGGCCGGAAAATTCATCAAATTATTTGATGTCATTTCCTTTTTAATTAGGAGACAGTATCCTTTTCCATTTCTTTCACTTCGTTCGGGCGCCCATTTTTGAAAGCTTTACGCGGCGACAGGCCGAGCAATTCAAACATAGCCATATCGCTATCAAATGACGGATTTGGAGTGGTTAAGAGCTTCTCCCCAGCAAAAATTGAATTAGCACCCGCCATAAAGCAAAATGCCTGCTCAACAACAGTCATTTCGGTACGAC
>NZ_JBFUKX010000034.1:0-67938 GCF_056400605.1 Mucilaginibacter sp. P5_A4
ACAGGATGGTATATTTGGGCCGGTGAGGAATTTTCAACAGACCCGGATTTCTTTGTTCCATTACATGTTGAACACCTTAAGGAATGGTGCCCTGTAGTTTTGAAATATTTAGGAATGGCTCCGGGCTGGAGGTTTTTAATTGCGCCTAACTACGAAGATGTTTGGGAAGATCCACATTTGCTTGAAGTTTGATTATCTCCTTTTTTGCGAGTTTGTAGGCAGGTAGCGGCGGTCTAAGCTAACAACAGAGTTTGGCCCCCAGAATGTCCAAACTTATATAAATAAAAAAGGCAATACCCTCCAGGTAACCAAAACCACCCTATTTTTATAATTTCAATGTAATTAACAAAAGGATATTACTTTATCATGGAAAAAGAAATTGAAAAGGTAGCTGAACTACTTAAACAGCAAGCAAAATTGTTCTTATTAGAAGCGAATGAATTTTATCCTTTTGGTACTTGTATTGATAAACAGAATAAAATTGTACCTATCAGTGCTTACTTGGAAAATGATAACCCGTCTACATCTGAAATAATTGATTTACTTGAAAATGCATTTATCAAGGGCGTGATAGAAGGTGATTATAAAATCGCTGGAATCGCCGTAAATGTTTCTATAAAAGAAAATGATGTAGTTTATGATGCCATTGAGATGAGATTTTTTGAAAAAAATAAAAACATTCGCAAGAACTATCTAAAATATAAACTCAAAGAACATTCTATCGAGTTTTTTTGAAGGTTTGTTAGTTATCCCAACTACAAGCAAGCATGTTTCCTTCCCAAGCTACCGCAAAGCTTCGGCCTTGTGGCCCGCATGCTAAGTATTGAATATGCAAATCCCCGAGGTTAGTTTTCCTCCGGGATTTTTTTGTACCCAAAATTTGCGTAAAGGATTGGCGTGGATACCGGCCTCGCGCCTAATGCCTGCAGGCGTATGAACAGAATGCCTGGCCCCCGCTTCTACCAGCGGGGGATACGCCCAAATAAGCAAAACCAGTAACGTTATATTGCCCGGCGCTTTCAAACTTTCGCTTTCGGAATAAAAGGCTAGCGCCCTGGTTATGCACAAATGGCAATAAGGTTATTTAAATTATCCGCCACCTTTGTATAACAACAGTAATTTACTTAAATTTAAATTACCATTGTTAACCTAATACCCTCATAATCATGACTTTTACTTTTAGATTTTTCCCGTTTAAGGATTTTATATTTTCCATTATACCAACCATCGGTACTTATGGCGGCTTCCTTGATGGCATTATTACTTTCCCCAATAAATGGGTGGCCTTTGGATCGGGATTGGTGGTATCTGTGGTCCTGGGCATCATCTTCCATGCCGAAAATAAACGCAACTACCGGCGGTCGCTGGCCGAAATACTGGCCATGGGTTATTTTATGAATTTTACCGGCAGGCTGGCCAAACTTTTAAAAGGCAGGGCCGATATTAGCTTTTCTTTTCCGGATGCCCATCTTAAAGCTTACGCTCCCGGCAAGGTTAACGTTAAGGTAGGCATCCCGGCCACGCTAAACGCCCTGGTGCGATACTGCAATATGGTAGAGGCCCAGGCCGAGGTTGTGTACATCCGCGAGTCGACAAAAAATGACCCTTACTGGGTGCGGGCAAAAAAGGAAACGGATGGCACCATAACCATTTACGAGTTTCCGCGAACCCTGTTCGCCCTTTCAAGGTACCTGGAAAAAGAATTTGAAAACCAGGAGATGGCCGAAAAAAACTCGAAAAAGATTTATAAGTATTTTGATGAAAAGTTAACGCAATTAAAAATACAGCACAGCAACGAGTTCCCCAACGACAGGATTAAGTTTGAATATGTATAAGATGCCAAACCTGCCAGCCTATTTATTTTTATTCAACACCTCGTCAAAATTAATGAACAGGCCGGCCTTGCCGTCGTCATCATAAATCCCCCCTGCTATAATGCTTTGCCCTGTAACAGCGGGGTTATTGCCATGCCCCAAAGGCCAGGAACCATTGGCATTGGATACCCCGAAACCGGCATAAGAGGCCGCTTTAATGGCAAAATCGGTACAGTTGTTTTTGGATAGATGATACTCCAGGCCATCGTATCTTTTAGTTAGCGCCAGGATGCGCTCAAATCTTTTTTTGGTAATAAACTTGCCCATAACCTCGTCCCATTTGTGCCCGCGGTCATTTTTAAATGTTCCTGAGCAGGTTGGATCCAATGGCGTTGCCGAAAACAGGTTATCCTTCTGCGGATAAAATCCAAAGGAAATAGAAACAGAAGTAGAGTCGGTATTATACTTAATGAGGGTAATAAAAGTATGACCGGTATTGGTTAACGCAAATACTTTGGGTTTGCCCGGCACCGGTTGCTTTACATGAAACAGTAAGGCATAGGCAGCAGCCTTTTTACCATCATTAAATGTATTAACGATGCGGTCGTAAGTTATTGCCTTGCTCTTTTCTTCGGTTTTATCGTTTAAGCCGGATGGTTTAGGGTCATTAACAAATACAGAATCATCCTTGGCGTTAATGGCTAAATAAGCGGTATCTAAGTTTAAATCCCGGTTTGAGGTATCGGCAGATAAGGAATCAACAGGAGGTTGAGATTGCAGCCGGTTATTAATCGCCTGCTTACCCTTATACTGCATTGTTTTAAAAAAACATTTCATGGCCAGGGGGTACAGGCGCAACCTGGCAAATACGTTGGCCAGCCTGTAATATACCTTAACTTTTGCCTGATTATAATTTACCTGGCTGTTACCTGCCGAAAGCTCTTTTAAGTAACCCATCAGCTTTTTGCGTTCCTGGCGGTTATTTAAATGCGTTTCCATACCTTCTATAAGGCTGGCATTATTTTCAATTATTACAGGCGCTTTGCTGGCAGCTACCGGTGTTTTCTTTTCATCAAACAAAACCAGGTTACTGTAATTGTTATCAAAAATGCTTTTGGCGGTGGTATCGCCCGGCTTTAGTTTATAATGCACCGCTGCCGATAGTTGGGCATGTGCGGGCAAACTGTACAAAATGTAACCTATGATTATAAACGCCTTAAATAAGTGCGTTATACGATGCGTAATCATAAAAAATGGTCTTTATTTGGATATTATATTAACGTAAATGAATTACAAACAGTACGTGCGGTTTGTTTATCTACAACAACAATAGTTGCAATTATTATAATTAACCAAATGATGAGAAGCGTTTTTCATATGCGATACAAACGTAATTACATTTTAAATAGTCTACAAGTTTAGTAGAGTATTTATTAAACTTGCAACATCAACCTTATTTTTAGTTTGATATGACATTGTTAAGATGAAAGAATACGCTTTAATAACGGGTGCAAGCAAAGGTATAGGCAAATCCATGGCTTTATTATTAGCGCAAAAAGGCTATAACTTATTGCTGGTAGCCCGGTCTGAAGCTGAATTGCAGAAATTATCGGTTCACCTCAAATCTACATATCATGTTGAAGTACACTATTTTTTGGCCGACCTGTCGGATGCCGGCTCAGCTATGCGGATTGCGGATTGGTATACAGGTTTATCGGTACCGGTATCCATACTTATAAATAATGCCGGCTATGGCATTTGGGGTAACTTTGATGAACTGAACCTGGCCGATCAAATGCACATGATACGGGTTAATATAGATGCTGTGGTAGCATTGTCGCACTATTTGCTCCCTGCTTTAAAATTGCAAAAGCAGGCGTATATATTAAATGTAAGCAGTACCGCGGCTTACCAGGCTGTGCCTACCCTGGCGGTATATGCGGCATCAAAATCATTTGTACTGGCATTTAGCAGGGCTTTGCGTTATGAGCTAAAAGATACTACTGTATCGGTAAACTGCCTGTGCCCCGGCCCTACCGACACAGGATTTGCTCACCGCGCGGGTATGGACGCGCTGGCCGAACTGGCAGCCAAATTTAATATGACGCCCGACGAGGTGGCCAGGATAGGCATACGGGGCATGTTTGGTAAAAAAGCCGAGATTGTGCCGGGCTTTTTAAATAAACTATCGGCTGCGGCTGCAAGGCATAGCCCCAAAGCCTTTATTGAGCGTATAACCGCAGGCTTGTACAAGCATTAAAAATATTTTCATGAAAATTTGTTTGGTTTAATAATTTATTTACATTTGCATAGTCTATTAAATACATAGACATTATATACATTGAATAACACAAGCCACATACCTTTTGCATGCTCCATGCGAATGCCCTTTCAGACAAGGGTCATGTGCAGCTGTTGTTGTTAATTTCCCCGGGGATCCAATCCTTCTTTTAAAACTGTTTAAAACAGTTCCCACATTTTTTATACTCATTTCCAGGCATTTTTAATACTTATTTTCATGGCAGGCTCATATCAAAAATTCACCTTAGGCTCAACAATTACACCCCAGCAACAAGCTTTTTTTAACCAGCATGGTTTTATTCACTTTACAAACTTCATTAAGCCCGAAACAGTGGCCGATATCATTGATGCATCTGAACAGGTTCAGCAAAACTGGCTTAGCAATAAGGTTGAAAAGATAAATGGCGTACCCATTAAATATGGTAAAGATGTGGATGGCTCCCCTATTGTGCAACGCTTCGCTTTTATCAACAAACACCACCCATTACTTAACGAATTTTCGCAGGATCCGCGCTTCCGGGTATTACTGAACCTTATTGGCGAAGGCGCCCGTTTGGGTACCGACGAAAAAGACGGAATGGTTTTTAACCACTATGTAAACGGCCCCGAAAGCAGCTTTACCAAAATGGGCTGGCATACCGATGGTTTACGCGATATTTTCCACGGCCAAAAACTAAACCCGATGCTTAACGTGGGCATTCACCTGAGCACCCTTAAACCTGAGAACGGTGGGTTAAGAATTTTACCCGGAACGCACCAGCAGAATCTTTACCAGATGCTTTTCCGTAAAAAGTATTTCCTGGATCATGATACTGATGAAAATGAAGTTGCCATTATTCCGGCTGCCGGTGACCTGACTATACACGACGGCCGCTTATGGCACCGCGTGGCGCAGTCATCCGTAATTGGCGAAGAAAGCCGCAGGAGGGTAATTTATATCCCCATCATTGCCGGTAAGTATGAGCCTAAAAATGCCGATAGCCCTACCGCTTTTTATCAACGTTTTGCTGGTATTGTTAAATAAAAAACTATGTTAATCGCCTTATTCATCAGCTATCTTATCCGCACCGGAAAAATAACTGCCATCAGGAATTTCTTTAATAAAGTACCCGCCAAAGTATATATTCGTCCGCCCGTCAGTTGAGCTGTGGATTCGGAATTAACCAGCAAATAGCTTTTTTATAGTAGGTTTTGTATATTTATACATTATAAACCAGGCAGATAGCCAAAATACTACATAAAACATGATAGCCAGTAAGCCTACTACCATTGACGAGTATATTGCTGATTTTCCGGCCGATGTTCAAAAAATCCTGCAGGAGGTACGTACCACTATTAAAAAAGCCGCACCCGATGCCCAGGAAAAAATAAGTTATGCAATGCCTACTTTCACCCTTAAAGGAAACTTAATCCATTTCGCGGCTTTTAAAAATCATATCGGGCTTTACCCAACACCTAATGGGATTGAGGAATTTAAAGAAGAACTCTCGGCATACAAAGGTGCAAAAGGTTCAGTTCAGTTCCCGATTGATAAACCAATGCCCCTGGATTTGATAACCAGGATTGTGAAATTCAGGGTAAAGAAAAGCTTAGAAAAGCCGGATAAAAAGCACAGCTAAGGTTATGCTAAATCCACCAGCTGTTGCAATTGCTTAATATCCTCAGGGGTTGTTCTGCAACAGCCGCCAATAATTTTTGCTCCTGCCGAATACCAAACTTTCGCATCATCAAGAAAGTGTGCACAGTTGGCAGGCGCCGGCAGCCAGCGTTTATTAACCGCATCCCACACCTCCCCTTTATTAGGATAAACCAGGACATGCTTGCCGGTATTTGCTGCCGCGATTTTTATTAGCGATGCGATGTGCTGCGGTGCAGTACAATTAACACCAATTGCAATTACCTGGCCCGACTGGCTTAACAGTTTTACCGCATCAGAAAAATCTTCACCACTGCTCAGGTGGCTTTCATCTTTACAACTAAAACTGATCCAGGCCTGCACACCCGGAAACGCCGTTAACAATTCTTTTAAGGCGATAGCCTCATCTAAACAAGGGATTGTTTCGCATGCCAGCAAATCGGCACCGGTTTCGATCAGCAATTTCATCCTGCTGCGATGAAACGATTTCAGGTCTTCAATACTCACGCCATAATTACCGCGATACTCTGAACCATCGGCTAAAGATGCGCCGTAAGGACCTATAGATGCTGCTACCAGTGGTTTTTCTTTTCGGGATATAACTTTCATGGCATCCTCGCGTGCCTGGAAAGCCAGCTGCACACTTAGCTGCATCAATTCAACTGCTTCTTCGGCAGTGTATCCATTTTTGACAAATCCTTCAAAACTGGCCTGGTAACTGGCTGTCGTAATAACATCAGCACCGGCAATCAAATAATCATAATGCACCTGTTTAATCAACTCCGGATCTTCCCTCAATAATTTGGCCGACCATAATGTATGATTAAGATTGGCTCCCCTTGATTCTAATTCTGTGGCCATTGCGCCATCAAGGATAACAAATCCTTTCGCGCGGATAAAAGGGTCAAATATATTTTCCATTGGTATAATTCTACCTGCAAGGTAGTAATTGTATTTTTTGTGAATGAAAAAACCTTTTATTTAAATGGTACAATTACATTCAACTTATGGAAACTTAATAAAAAACCGGCCATCTTCACCTCCCTGTAAATTTCGCCTCACCCATCCAAAATAAATGTTTAAACTTCTTATTTTTACTTATGGAATTAGGAATTAGCACATTTGGCGAGGTACATCCCGACGGCACTGCCGGTAAAGCCGTTAACGCCCATCTGCGGGTACAGGAATTATTGGCCGAGATTAAACTGGCCGATGAGGTTGGCCTGGATGTTTTTGCCTTTGGCGAGCATCACCGGCCCGATTTTGTGATTTCGGCCCCCGAGGTATTTATGGCCGCGGCGGCTTCCATCACCAAAAATATCCGGTTGTCCAGCTCGGTAACCGTGTTAAGCTCGGCCGATCCGGTGCGCACTTTTCAAAATTTCGCCACTGTGGATCTGATCTCTGGTGGCCGGGCCGAAATGATAGCCGGTCGTGGTTCCTTTATCGAATCATTCCCCCTTTTTGGTTTCGACCTTGATGATTACGATGCTCTTTTTACCGAAAAGCTGGAAATGTTCCTGCAGATCAACAAGCAGGAGATAGTGAACTGGCAGGGTAAATTCCGCGCACCGGTGGTTAACCAGGGTGTATATCCGCGCCCATTGCAGGAAGCTATCCCGGTTTGGATAGGTGTTGGCGGTACCCGCGCCTCGGCCCTGCGTGCCGGCAGGTTAAACCTGCCCATGATCATTGCCATATTAGGCAGCGCCCCTAAACATTTTGTTCCGTTTGTAGAAGCTTACCGCGAATCGGCAGCAAAGGTCGGGCATGATGTAAGTAAACTGCAGTTAGCCATATCCTCGCAGTTTTACGTAGCCGAAGGCGCCGACCAGGCTGCTGATGAGTTTTACCCCTCATACGCTGCCCTGATGACCCGTGTGGGCCGGGAACGCGGCTGGTCGCCCATGACCAGGGATTCGTTTGAATACCTGCGCAAGGACGGGCCTTTGGTTGTAGGCGATGTACAAATGGCTGTAGATAAAATTATGCAGCAATATGAGCTGTTTGGCAATACCCGCTTTGTGGCACAACTGGTAACCGGCCATACCCCGCACAAAAAGATCCTGAAAGCAATTGAGATCTATGGTACCAGAGTGGCGCCCATAGTACGCAAGGAAACAGGCGCCAACTCATGATCCCGGGTCTGACTTTCTATTTCAGGCCCGGAATCTCCTTACTAAAAATACTATAATTTAGACCCAATATGGAGAAAAAGCCCGACCTGTTAATAAATGGTGAATCGAAATCCCGGCCAAAGCTGAGGTTTAAGCTTATCCCCTCGCTCACCTTAAAAGAGCCTTGTACAGCAAGCCGATAAGTAAAGTTTTTTTCGATGCGTGTAATGGGTTGATTGGTGCTATTAATATCGGGGATTTCTGCCGATTGATGCCGCAGCATAGCCTCCGCCGAAATATTAAAATCGGCGGCTTTTTTCAGGAAGCCAAAGCCCGCGTCAAAGTTGGTGGTAAGGGTATCCCTGTTTTTAAACATGTACCTTGTGGTAAAAGTAATATAATCATCGGGCGATAACGTGTATGAAACATTACTCCAAAAGCCAATTTTTTCGAGGCTATTATTTTTTGAGGTATTGAAGCCGCTTGCCGCCGCCATTTCCACAATAAAACCTTTACGCTGATAAAGCATATCTGATATTTTTTTTGCAAGCCCTTTATAAGCTTCGGCGCGCGCGTTTACAAGGTCATCTAAAAATGATTTAATGCCCGCAGGGTCATCTGTATAATCATCCTGGAGCCTTTTCGCGTCATTCTTTGTTTCGGTCACTATTTTAGGATCAATTCCGGCTGTGGTGAGCATATTATCGATACTGGCTATGGCTTTTTGCCGGGTGTCAATTGCGCCGGCACCAACCGAAGCCCGGATTCCATTAATGATAGCAATAACTGTTGTTTTGGTTTTCAGTTGTGCACTCAATTTGCCCACGTCACCGGCCGGCTCGCCATTATACAATTTAAAGCGGAGCCCAGCGCCAAGCTTGTTATTCCCCGAGGCAGAATCTTTTACAGTTGCGGCCGACAGGCTTAAGCTTCGTAAAATTGTTTGACCCAAATTAGGGTTAAGATAATTTTGCCTGCTTAATTTAGGATGACTTGCTAACCAATACGGCGCTACCTCAAGCCCCAGGTTCATCAACAGTTTGCCATCTTTATCAAAGGCATTAAGAATATCTGACGACAGGGATTTGGCAGTTGTAGGCCGCATAACCGCAGACGGCTCGAAATTAAGGATGCTAAAAGCAGGACTTGCAGGCACTGTTAACTTAGCTTCATCCTGTGCAAACAGCAACTGCGGCGCCATTATTATCAATACAACTACGTAAATCCAACGTTTCATGAATTTGTAATTTTAAGCGTATAAACTATCGTATCCAGGTCACTATCTACCTGTTCGCTATAAGGGCCATAGGTTACCAATCCATCTCCTTCATGAACAAAAACGGTCATGCTTGTCCAGTTGGTTTCCGTTAATGTATCAACAATGGTTACAGATACTACAGTTGTTTTACCGCCAACATCTGCCTTTTTACCTATGTTGGCCGGCGCATTGGCGCCAATAAAGCGGGAGCCCAGGAAAACCGAGTAAGATCCATCTTCGTCAGCCGCATCTCCTATTTGTACCTCAACAATAATATCGTTATCATTTGTTTGCGGCGTGTAGCTTACTGTTTCTAAATCAACATGTTTTACTGCCATATACTGGTGTTTAATAATTTAAAAAGCCTTTGGTAATATCGGATATTTTTCGCCGGGTTAACCTGAAAACTCCATAACCTTCGCGGCTTTGCCCGGTATTGGTATTACCTTCAATAGTTGTTAAATTTCCACCGTTTACACTTTCAACAATGCCGGTATGCCCAAGATTACCTCCATGGTCGATAATAAAAATACTGCCCGGTTTTATCTTGGATGGGTCATTAATGGCATCCGCTTTTGTAATCTTTGTACATTTTGCCCGGGCCCAATGGTCTAATACCCCAGCGGTTTTAACTACAGGATTAGGGATTCCCAGTTTTTTCGCAGCTTCGTTAAAGCTCCAGTAAACAAAAGCCGCGCACCAGCTGTAATGCTGCCCTTCCAGGTCTAACCCTGTTGTGCGTAAATATACATCAACTTCGGGTCCGCGGTTACTCCCTTGCGGCTGTTCTACCACATTAATTTGCGAGATACCAACTAAAAGGGCATCCGCAAGCAAAGGTGATGAAGCCTGGTTGGTATTAGCAGCAGCAATAGTTTCTGCTCCAAATAATGCAGCCCAGGTCATGGCACCTATCTGACCATCTGCCACAAGTGAGGCGCCCATGTTGTCGGTATGCCGGGTTTGAAATAATTTTACAGCGCTGACTGTATTATTGCCAAAATCGCCATCAACATCCAATGGCCCGCAGTTTTTTTCGTTCAGTTTACTTTGAATTGCTTTTACAACATCTGTGTCGCTTTCGCCTTTTTTAATAACTCTGTTTGGGTAATTCATCTCTTTAAGTTTTTAATGGTTTTCCAATATATCTGCAAAAAGTTTATGAGGCATCTTCACCAAAAGCTATAGCTGATATAAGCAAAAAATAAATTCCTGAGATAATTCTCCCCAAAATACGAGGGGTATGGGAGAGCAATCCAATTGATATAACTGCCGGCATGATGTGATAAGAATAGGTTATGATTGCTTACTCTAAATTCCGTTTTGGGCTTCCCGGAGGCTATTTTACAGGGAATAGCCAAACTTACAATGGATAAATTCAGATCACCTTAAACTTATTTAAGGAAGTATTAATAAAATCGCATTTTTAAAAGAGTAAAGAAACTTAATCTTAATCAGGTATAAATTGATTCATTAAATATAGTTTTTATTTTATCAAAGAAACAAAATTTAAGTTTCATGAGACATAAAAACCCTAAACCAATATTTTCAACCCTGCTTACCCGTTTAAGCTGCAAACTATCTCCCGTATATCGGTACATACTATTGCACTGATCTTCGGTATGGATACTCCAGAGTTGGCTTTTAAAGTGTTTATATCTGTATAAATCAAACAATTAAACACATCAAACCTTATTATAAGATAATAAAGGTACAAATGCCCAAGTGGATAAAAACGACATTAAAAATATTAGGAGCTTTAACAGGCATTGTAATAATTGCCTTTGCTGGCATTTTTATGTACATTATTTTCAACAAGGAAAAGGTGCTCAAAATGATCACCACCGAACTGAACAAAAACCTGGACGGTACACTCACCATCGGCAAGCTTGATCCAACATTTTTTAAAGGTTTTCCGGGTGTTTCTGTAAATCTTAAGGATGTGGTTATTAAAGATCGGCAATGGCCTGCTCATCATCATACTTTATTGGATGCAAAAAACGTTGATGTCTCTGTAAATGCAACGGCATTATTGAAAGGGAACGTGGAGATAAATAAGATAGACATCGGCCAGGCAAATATCGACCTTTTTACCGATAGCACAGGTTATAGCAATACAGCTGTTTTTAAAGGCAAACCAAAAGATAAAAATGCCCTCAAAGATACCAGCAGTTCATCAACCCAAATAAAACGCTTTCACCTTAGCAAGGTTAATTTTGTAGTTGATGACCGCAAAGCTTTTAAGCTGTTCAGGTTTGAAATAATGAATGTAAACGGTCGGATGCAGTACCCACCAACCGGCTGGCATGCCGATATAAGGCTGCAAACACTGGTTAAAAGCTTTTCGTTCAATACCAAAAAGGGCAGCTTCATGAAAGATAAACTGCTTGATGGCACATTTGATATTACTTATAATGAACCAGCTAAACTTATTACAGTAGCCCCCAATGTTTTAAACATTGGCTACGATGCGTTTACCATTGGAGGCAAATTTAACCTGGCCAAACCCAATGTAGCATTTGTATTGAATATTGTTAATGATAAAATCCTGTGGACAAACGCAGCCCGCCTGTTAGCGCCCAACATTACAAAAAGTCTTAGCAAGTTCAATATCGACAATCCCATAGCGGTTACCTGTGATATTGCCGGCTTTTTTAGCGCCGGAGGCGATCCATCTATTTTTGTTACTGCCAAAGTAAATGATAATATAGTGACCATGCCCGGCCTGAAAGTTGAAGACTGCAGCTTTAATGGGGTGTTCTCCAATAATTATATCAACGGCAAGGGCCTTAATGACGACAACTCAGTTATAAAATTGTACCATTTTAATGGTACTTATCAAAAAATACCATTCATTATTGATACGGCTTTTATCAATAATTTAAACACCCCGGTAGCTACCGGCATATTCAAATCGCATTTTGATATATCGCAGCTTACACATGCTGTTGGCGATGATGACCTGAAATTTACCAAGGGTTATGCCGACCTGAAACTGGCCTATAAAGCCAACCTGGTTGATTACCAGATTAGCAAGCCAAAACTGGCCGGCACCATCAACATTAAAAATGCCAATGTAAGCTATGTGCCGCGTAACCTTAATTTTAAAAACACGGCTATCACCATAAAATTTTCGGGGGACGACCTGTTACTCAACAACATTCGCTTGCAAACCGGTAACAGTATTGTGTTTATGGAAGGCAGGGTAAACAATTTTCTTAACCTGTATTATACTGCTCCCGAAAAAATACTACTTACCTGGCAGGTTCGTAGTCCGCAATTAAACCTGGCTGAGTTTTTGGGATTTTTAAACCGCCGCCAACCCGCCGCACCAGTTAAATCACCTGGCAAAAGAACCAATGTCAACAGCGCCCTGAGCACTGCTTTTGAAAAAGGGACGGCCGAGATTCACCTGAGGGTTGATAAAGTATATTACAAAAACTTTTTAGCTACAGATGCCACTGCCAATTTTTTAATGGCCGATAACGTCATCAAGGTTAATAATGTAAGCGTGAAAAACGCCGGAGGTTCATTAAAACTAAATGGCACACTGGTGCAAAATGGTAATGTAAATAACTTCACCATCAATACTAAGATTGACAATGTAAACACCAGTAATTTCTTTTACTCGTTCAATAATTTTGGCATGAAAAATTTCACGTCGAAAAACCTAACGGGTTTTCTATCGGCCCAGGCACACCTAACCGGCGGAATAAACAGCCGGGGAGATATAGTTCCCCGATCATTGAAAGGATTGGTTACCGTTAACCTTAAAAAAGGGGCGCTGCTTAACTTTAGCCCCATTACCAGTGTAGGGAAGTTCGCGTTCCCTTTCCGCGATCTTAAAAACATCAGGTTTGCCAACATGGATATGAAGTTTGATATTGATGGAGATAAGATCAACATAAGCCCTATGCAAATCAATTCCAGCGCTATTAATATGGATGTTGCGGGAGTTTACTCATTATCAAAGGGAACCAGCATTGCCATGGATATCCCTTTACGCAACCCAAAAAATGATAGTGCAATTGTTGATGTAACCAAACGCAATAAAAAACGCATGAAGGGTATAGTATTGCATATACTGGCCGCCGACGGTGAGGATGGAAAAATAAAAATAAAGTGGAACAAAAACAGAGATAAAAAAGATGATAAAGACAAAAAAGACAGGGACGAGAATGCACCCGACGAAAAAGGAACAGAATAGTTACAATAAATACCTTTATATGCCTCATTTTAAGTGCCAAATACTTGCATTTTTGACATAATAATAGCAATTGAATGCGTATCTTTGTGAATCCATTTAAGAGATATCACATTTGATTACACTTTTACCGGTCGCTGCACTTTATTTCAATATTTTAGATACCGCGCATCCTAATGCTATAATGTCAAAAGCCAACCCTCGTTTTGTAAATATTCCGGGTTTAAAAAAATTCATAGGAGCACCGCTTAATTCATCATATTTTTAAACTGCAGGTTAAACCAACGGTGTAAAATCTTATCGGACTTATAATTAGCTGAAAAAAATCTATTCAAAAAAATGAGACAACTCAAAATATCCCAATCCATTACCAATCGTGAATCTCAATCGCTTGAAAAATACCTTCACGAGATAGGTAAAGTAGATTTAATAACCGCGCAGGAAGAAGTGATCCTGGCGCAGAAGATTCGTGAGGGCGACCAGGCTGCATTAGAAAGGTTGACAAAAACCAACCTGCGTTTTGTGGTATCGGTAGCAAAGCAATACCAAAACCAGGGCCTTACTTTGGGCGACCTGATAAACGAAGGAAACTTAGGCTTAATTAAAGCGGCAAAACGTTTTGATGAAACAAAAGGCTTTAAATTTATTTCATATGCAGTATGGTGGATCCGTCAATCCATTTTATCTGCCGTTGCCGAACAATCACGTATTGTACGTTTACCTTTGAACCAGATAGGTTCATTGAGTAAAATACACAAAGCTGCATCTAAATTAGAGCAGGAATTTGAAAGACAACCAACACCGGAAGAACTGGCGGAAGACCTGGAAATATCTGTTGACAAAATTGCCGATTCATTAAGCAATGCCGGTCGCCAGGTATCAATGGACGCGCCATTTATACAAGGTGAAGAAAATACTTTGCTTGACGTTTTGCAAAGCACTGATGCAGCAACTGATACCGAGCTGATGATGGATTCATTATCACAGGAGATTAAACGCTCATTAGGCATTCTTGCCGAACGTGACCGCGAGGTTATTATCCTGTTTTTTGGTTTAGGTGGTTATGCCGCTCATTCTTTAGAAGAAATTGGCGAGAA
Source organism: Mucilaginibacter sp. P5_A4 (assembly GCF_056400605.1). Lineage (NCBI taxonomy): Bacteria > Pseudomonadati > Bacteroidota > Sphingobacteriia > Sphingobacteriales > Sphingobacteriaceae > Mucilaginibacter > Mucilaginibacter sp. P5_A4. The sequence goes on from NZ_JBFUKX010000034.1 coordinate 14,428, forward strand.
ATTTAACCTTACCCGCGAACGTGTACGCCAGTTAAAAGATAAAGCGTTGATGCGTTTACGTCACAACTCAAAATCAAATCTTTTACAGTCATACTTGAACTAAGAGATTAGCCGGATGTAACTACATCCAAACATATATTTGAAACGCGAATGGTAAAAATCATCCGCGTTTTTTTTGTGTTCATTTCACAGGTTAGGCGAAAGAAAATCCTGAAAAAATAGTATAATGACGCGTTGGTTTTAGAACCCAACAACCATGTACGAATGGTAAAATCCGTGGATCCTGAAGGGGAAATGACGTTTTAGAAAGTTTGTCATCCTGAACGGAGTGAAGGATCTATTCGCAGACTGTACAGGGCGAATAGGAATGGCGGAGAGTAGATCCTTCACTCAGGATGACAAAAAGGTTTTTTTAAACACATCATGGGTAGAAACGAAGGATCGACTTGCAGACCGTGCAAGGCGAAGAAGCATGGCGAATAATAGATGCTTCACTGCGTTCAGCATGACAAAAGAGTTTTTTTTAGCAAATACGTCTTAGGTAGAACCGCAGCTATAACGGTGTTTTTAATAATATAGGCACAAAAAAAAGCATCTGCCCATTGTGGAGCAGATGCTTGTACGATTCTTTATATAATAGTTAGTTTTAACCTACTTTTACATTTACCGCATTTAAGCCTTTTTTACCTTGTTCTACATCGTAGGTAACACTGTCGTTTTCACGGATTGTGTCGATAAGGCCTGAGGCGTGTACAAAAACTTCGGCACCACCATTTGTAGGTGTAATAAATCCGAAACCTTTGCTTTCATTGAAAAATTTTACTGTTCCTTGCATTATATTTTTATTTAATTAAGCAAATGTACGGTTAATAAACCAACAATCTATTATAAATAAGGCAATTAAGTTATTTTATTAAAAAGCCCGTCAATAATAAAGGCTCCGTAATACGCCAGAAGCCTTTATATATTAGCATGTTACCCCCCGGTTAATGAGCCAAAGCAGTGCTGCTGTATACATGATATTCGCCAGGTGCAAGTGTTATTGAATAGCTTGGCGAGGCAACATTTATACTTGCACCGGTTAAAGCATCGGTATAAGTGCCTGTAGACGGGAAGGTGATATTTACTGTTTGCGATGCTACATCAAAATTACCCACCACTTCAACATTGGCACCGGCATCCTTTAGCTGAATTGTTTTAACAGCACCCGAAAGATTGTAAACATAATCTGTAGTTGCAAACACCGCGTTCTTTTTCCGCAGGTTTATCAATTGTGAATATATGCTGTACAAATGCCTCCGTTGTGGATCAGCATTGTAATTCCACAGTATAGGTTTATTACCCGTGCGACCGTTAAGGTCAATAGTTTTATCATAGCCAAGCTCACCAAACTGCCATATCATTTTAGGGCCCGGTACCGATAACAGGAACGCGGCAGCCATTTCTTCGCGTTTTAAGCCGGTTGGTATTTCTTTTACACTATAACTGCCGGCTGCGTTGCCGTAGGCTTCATTTTTAAACATCAGGCGTTCCTCGTCATGGCTTTCAAAATAGCCTACCAGCTGGTAAGGCAGGGTAAATGTATGCTGATCATAAAATATCCCCTGAAAATTTGAATTAGTTAACCAGCCCATAGTGGCTTCATTGGCATTATAATTTAAATTGTTCCACAACATCATCCCTTCCTCAGCAAGCTCCTTCTCTTCCTGGTTGGCGGCAAAGTGCTCCAGTATCACATAAAAGTTATTATTGTCGATGCTTTTAATGTAGTTATTGTACTCTTTCCAGATAGCCACCCGGCTGGCATCATATTGCCCCCAGGGCCCAACAGCGGCATCGCTGGTGCCGTAATTAACCTGTGTAAAGCCTTTAGAAAGGTCGAAACGGAAACCATCTATTTTATATTCCTGCATCCAGAACTTTATTACATTTTTTACAAAATATTTGGTGGCCGCACTCTCATGATTAAACTGGTACCCCACGTTATAAGGATGCGTGGGATCGACATTATACCATGGGTTATTGGCAGCAGGTTTGCCGGCAGCTGTATTGAAATACATTTGTACCATTGGCGATTGCCCAAATGAATGATTAAGCACCATATCCTGGATAACCGCGATGCCTCGTGAATGGCACTCATCAATAAATGCTTTTAAAGCATTCTTAGTACCGTAGTATTTATCGGGCGCAAAGTAAAACGATGGATTATATCCCCATGAAAGATTACCTTCAAACTCATTGATGGGCATCAGCTCAATGGCATTTACACCAAGGTTTGCCAGGTAGTTTAAGGTATCCTTTAAGGTTTGGTAATTGTGTTTGTCGATAAAATCGCGCACAAGGAGTTCATAAATAACAAGTTTCTTTTTTTCGGGACGGGCGAAGGTTGTATTTTTCCAACTATAGGCTGGCTGGTTAGCCTGCAAGACACTTACATTACCGGTTGTTTTCCCGGTTGGATAAGCTTTTAAGCCCGGATAGGTATCGGCGGTTAAATATTTATCATTATCCGGGTCGAGCACCTTTTCGGTATATGGATCGGCTACTTTAAGGCTGCCGTCAATTAAATACTGGTAAGCATATTCTGTATTGGCATCCAGGTTATCAACCTGGATCCACCAGCGCTTGCCATCCGGGGTATGATTCATGGCATATTTGGCACTTGCCGCCCAGTTGTTAAAATCGCCAATTACACTTACTGATGTTTTTGATGGAGCATATAAATTAAAAATGACTGATTTACCGGAATTTATATAGGTAACTCCATCTACAGTTCCTGCCGGCAATTCTTTTCCACCGCTCACCACCGTATCACCGGGAACGTTCCCGGAACCTCCCGTAGAAGGAGATGTTTTTTTGCATGCAGTAAAACTGATCAGCAGCAAGCCAACCAGCAAAAAGTAAAAATTTTTGATTATCATATATGATGTGTTTATAAAATTGGTTCTATAAAAGTAGTCTGAAATTTTTATTTAAGTACAGGAATACTCAAAATAAAATTCCCAGGGTGTTAGCACCTATTCAATATTGGTTTTGGGGTTAAGCTATAAATAAAATGGCCTCCTGATTATACCGGGAGGCCATTTTTTAGTTATACTGATATTTATATCATTTAACATATTTTTTAACAACATTTACCAATTCTGTAAGATCGAACGGCTTCTTCAGATATCCGTCGGCGTTACCCTCTTTTGTAATCTCTTCAATATTATTTACTGCCGATACAATGATCACCGGAATACCATTGGTAGCCGGATTACTTTTAAGTTCTTTACTCAGTTGTTGCCCGCTGGCATCACTTTTCCAGTCGGTAAGCCAGTTATCCAACAGAATCAGGTCGGGATCTATCTCGGTCAATCGTTTCAGGATGCGGGCATTATCAGAAGCTATAACTTCGTAATCTTCTTCTTCCAGAACATACACAATGGTATCCCGAATATCCTTATCATCTTCGATCACTAAAATTTTCTTCGCCATAGCGTGCTCATAGTTAGGATCGAATATAAGAAATTTAATTAAAAATTATAAAATTTACCTATAATTCATAACCCAATTTCTATATCCGCTCAAAAGAATAACACACAAGGGATCACCTTTTGTTTTACCTGATTCGTTTAATGAAGAAAAAAAATACGGGATTTTAAAATTAGCTGTTATAGCAAACACGGCACCGGGGTTCGTAACTTTCTTTTTCGCCCAATAATATTTTACTTTCATCGGGCACCAGGCGGTATGAGTATAAAGCCGGATTACCGCATTGAACGCATACGGCATGTAATTTGGTAACAGACTCGGCAATGGCCATTATCGCCGGCATAGGGCCAAAAGGGCGGCCTTTAAAATCCATATCAAGCCCCGCCACAATAACACGGATACCCCTATTGGCCAGTATAGTACAAACATCGGGCAGTTGGTCGTCAAAAAACTGGGCCTCATCAATACCAATTACATGGGCATCATTGGCCAGCAGCAATATAGCCGAAGCGCTATCCACCGGGGTTGAAGAAAATTTGCTGGCGTTGTGCGAAATAATCGCTCCTTCGCCATAGCGGGTATCTGCTTTCGGGCTGAAGATCTCCACCTTTAACCTGGCAATACGGGCGCGATTAAGCCTCCTGATCAGTTCCTCGGTTTTACCCGAAAACATCGATCCGCAAATCAGTTCAATACTGCCGCCAAATTCACTCTTCCGCCTAAAAACATCCTCGTGGTATACCATTATATCAATAAACTCTAAAAATCAAATTATTAAACACTATATCCCGAATGCAAAATCGATGCTAATTCCCTGCCTGCATTTACGATAGGTAACTTATAACAAAACGTCAAATATCAGAATTTTATCCTATTTTTGATAAGCATTTTTCTAACATTGAAGCCATGAAGCAAATGGATGTATTTAAAAAGATCGGTGGCATTTTACAAGAGCTTAATGACCAATATGATTACCTTAAAGCCGACAGTAGCGACCTGAATGAACTTGAACTGGAGCTTTTTGTAGCCAACGCACATTTTTTAAAAGACCATGCCGAAATATTGCGTAAAATTCATGAACGCAATACACCGCCTGCCGAAAAACAGGAAGTTGTTGTAAAACCTGAACCTGTTATTGAAAAACCCCAACCGGCAACTACTCCCATATCCAAACAGGAACCCATACACGAACGCAGGTTTTTTGAGCCTGTTGTACAGCAGAAGCCTGTTGTTGAAGCTAAACTTGAGCTAAGCAATGAAGCTGAGTTACCTGTTCAACCGCCTTATAACCCTGTAAAACCCGAAATAGCCAACCTTATAACGGTTAAGGATGAGCCTGAGCCTGTAATTGATACTGAGTTAGAGAGCACAGCTGATTCATATACATTTGAACAGCGAGAACCCGAAAGCATTAGCGCGGAATTGGTAACAGCGGAAGTAAGCATCCCCCAGGAGGAAGCAAAGGCGGCCGAACCTGCGACAATAGTTGAACAGCAGGTGCAGGTGGCAACAGAGGAACCAATGGTTGAAAAAACAGAACCAGTAGCCCAGTCAGAACTATTTAAACCGATGATTGCGAAACCAGAAATTGCGAAAGCCGAAAGCGATCAGATACTTACCTTTAATCAAAAAATGTCGGCACAAAAAGCCGAGAGGGAAAATGGCTTGTCGGCACAGGTAAACGCCTTGCCTGTTACCGATCTTAAATCGGCCATTAACCTGAATGATAAACTGCTTTATATTAAAGACCTTTTTAACGGCTACAGCCTGGCCTATAGCGAAGCTATTGAAATAGTGAACCGTTTTAACTCCTTTGAAGAAGCCGAACGCTTTTTGAAAACCAACTATGTTGCCAAAAACAACTGGGATGGCAAAGCCTCGACCGCCGAAAAGTTCTACGCTCTTTTAAGGAGACGATATCCTACGGTTTAGTCATTAGTCATTAGTCATTAGTCATTAGTCATTAGTCACAAAAAAAATCCGCGGTCAATTGTTTTGACTTGCGGATTTTTTTTGCCTCTATTTTGACTTTCGACTTAAGACTTAGAACTCCAGACTTAGAACTTCAGACTTACAAGGTCGATCCCTGTTTCTTTCCTTCTGCAACCTCACCACCTGTAGCTACATTCCCTCCCCTGCCTTTAGGGTCAAAGGCACGGAACTTTATCTCGCCGCCTTTATAATCAACCGGTCCGGTGTAAACTTTGCTGTTAGTATCCGGGTCTTTGCCGTTGGTGGTATAACGAATGGTTAAACCGGGAAATTCTACATTACTTGAATATTTACCATCCTGCAGGCTGATCCCAGGTTTTGGTACACGGTAGTTATAACCGCCGTTATAGTAGCTCAAGCGCGGCATTTCCCTTTTACCCAATACATTTAAAAAGGATGACCATGCCAACTGGTATTCCTGTTGAGCTTTTATAGGATCCTTCTCGGTAGCCCAGGCAGGATCCTGTGCCCAGGCACGTTCGGCCAGGCCAAACAGGCGTGGAAAAATCATATAATCCATACGCGCGGGGCCTTTCACAGTTTCGGCCCATAGTGCGCCTTGCAAACCGATAATATTGCTTTTACCATAATCGGTAAGGCGTTGCTTGCCTAAAAATATGGCCCTGTTTATGGGTGCTCCATTTTTGTCTACATCGGCGTTTTTAAAGTAGTCATAAGGAATAAAAGAATAAAACTTATCAATCCCCAAAAATGCACCCCAATAATAACCTGGCTCATCAAATGATTTGTAGTTGGCCATATCAAAATATAAATTAGTAACGCAGGTAAGCACCACCTTGTAGCCGCCGTTTGCAAGCTTGTAAGCCAGGTCCTCCTGGCCACCGCCCAAAACATTGTTCCATACATCGGCCTGCAGGTGCTCGCCGGTAAAATCGGGGTTGGGCACATAGGTATCGTTACCATCAACCTTGGTTTTGCGCAGGGCCATTTCTTCCCAGCCGGATAGGCGGATGCCTTTAGCTTTCAATACCTGGTTAACGCGTGCGTAAAAATAATACCACAGATCGCCGGTACTTTGTATTTCGGGGTGTGTAGCCTTTAAGGCGATGTATGCAGGCGATTTTTCCCATACATGCGGCGGCACTTCATCTCCACCAAAATGAATGGTTGGCAATGGTGCTCCGGCTTCTTTATAAATGCTGATAAGGTCATCAACAACCCTTTCAACAAACGTATAAGTTGACGGCAACGACACGTTAATCACGTTATCATTCCAATACTGAACAGAGCGGTATTCGGATTTATCATACAGGTCGCTCAGTAAATATTTAGTGGCTTCGTCTTTTTTACCCCCGGCCATCAGTCTGTCATAACGGGCATCCATAGCTTTGATAGCTGCACGGGCATGACCCGGAGTTTCTATTTCGGGGATTACGGTAATATGGCGATCTGTAGCGTATTTTAAAATTTCGATATACTCAGCCTTCGTATAAAGACCGGTACCATAAGGATTATCCACATCCGGCCCCGAGCCATGCGATGCCGGTAAATGATTTTTACTATCCAAAGTATGCCCGCGTTTTGAACCTATTGACGTAAGCTCGGGTAACGATGGGATCTCTATTCTCCAGCCCTCATCATCTGTTAAATGCAGGTGCAGTACATTCAGCTTATAAAGGCTCATCGCCTCCAGCAGTTTGATCACCTGCTTTTTGGTTTGAAAGTTACGGGCTACATCCAGCATCACCGCGCGGTGCGGGAAGCGGGGGGCATCTTTTACATCAACGCAAGCAATTTTGATACCTTTTTGAGCCTTAGTAATAGTTGGTGGAATCAATGTTTTTAAGGACTGGATACCGTAAAAAACGCCCGCTGAAGTCGATGCATTAATAACAATAGATTGGGGCGTTACTTTAAGTTCATATCCTTCGGCGCTAATACCATCAACCTTTTTCAGGTAGATAGCCGGGCCCGGTGTATTTGTAGCAATTGTTAATGGTTTACCAAGCAACGCGCCAATATTTGCAGATGTATAGTTTGCTTCTTTTGCAAATTCCTTATCTGCAATAACTGCTGTTTTTCCATCAATTGTAAAGGTTCCGCCTGTTTCGCTATAACTTGCAGGGGTAGGCAAAATTTTAGGCAGCTGATCGGCCGGGATATCGGTAACGGTTTTATTCCTGTCGTAAACAATTTCGGGAGTAACTAAGCCTGCATAGGTAGGCTTATAGGGTTTTATATCAAAAGAGCCAATGCTGTAACCCTTTTCGGGCTGCGCATCCCACACCAGGTAAATACCCTCGGGGGCGTCGGTAATGTTTACCACGGGGTCGTCATTCACATATTCAATACGAGCAGATTCGCCGGGTTTTAGCTCTTTAAAACCGGTAGTCGGGGTAATGCTGTATAAATCACCGTTTATTTGGTTTATTTTGGCGTTGCCGCTTACCGCATTCTCGGTAAAGCCGCGGCCCGAATTAAAGTAAAACTTCCATCCCCCGGCAGGCAATACATCTTTACCACTGTTGGTGATCACCAGCACGGTCAATGCTTCATTTTTACCCTGGTAGTTATCGTCCATTACTTCCCAGCTAATGCGCAAATCGGCGGCATTAAATTTTATTGTATCGGCAGTTTTAAAAGCGGTACCTATAAAAAATGCCCCGAGAAGCACCAGGTTAAAAATTTTGCGCATATAATTTTAGTGTTTGATAATATTGGACACGTAAATATATGCAACTTTTTAAATAATTTTAATAAGTTGAAACTTTATTATCAGATTGATTTGTGTATAGCCATCGGGGCATAAAATTCGGGAACTCTGAAGGTGAGAATGACAAAGCGACGAGATTAGAACGCTAAGTTAGGTAAGTACGATTGGCGGCAAACCTTACATGCCAAACTTTATCCATCCTTCGCCCTCGTAGCCAAAGGCAAATTGCTTAGGGCGGATGATCTCGGCCAGGATCTCGATAGAATCAACAATACGCGGACCAGGGCGGTTAAAGTATTGGTTGCCATCGGCAATGTATAACTGGTTATTTTTTACAGCTTTCATATCAGCAAAGCCGGGCAGCTGCATTAAAATATCTATTTCCTTTAAGGTACGCTCTATAGAAAAACCGCAGGGCATTACAACTATGATTTCGGGATTTTGCCCGCGAATATCGTCCCAGCTTACATAAGGTGAGTGCTCGCCCTCCTGGGCCAGGATAGGTGTACCACCGGCAATACTTACCAGGCCAGGCACCCAATTACCAGATACCATTATCGGATCGAGCCATTCGATACAGGCTACGGTTGGTTTGTTATCTGCAAATTTTAATTTGTGTTTGATGATATCCACCCGTTCGTTTAACAACTCCAGCAGATTGGCACCAGCCTGGGGCACATTCAAAGCGCTGGCTAAGGTGGCTATATCATTAAAAATATCTTCCAGGCTATTTGGCTGCAGGGAAATGATGCCGGCTTTTTTCTCCAGGTAATTATCTAAGGCAAGCATTACATCAGTTAGGGATACGGCACAAACTTCGCACCGATCCTGCGTAATCACTACATCGGGGGCCAGTTGCTTTATTTGTTCGCGCTTTACGGTGTATACCGATAAGGCATCAGCAATAATTTCCTTTACTTTCACATCAATATCCGCGCTGCTTAAACCATCAGGAAAATTTGCCTCGGTACAAACCGGTAATTGTTTTACCGATTCGGGATAGTCGCACTCATGCGAACGCCCCACGAGGTTATCCTGGAGCCCCAGGGCACATACTATTTCGGTAGCAGATGGTAGTAAGGAAATTATTTTATCAGCTGGCATGGTGACGCAAATGTACGGAAGATTGATTTGAAGATTTGAAAATTAAAAAAGAAAGGCGCCCCATTTTCAAATCATCACATCTTCAAATTTCAAATTAACAACATATCTTTGCCGCAATGATATTTCTTACCTTTTTCATCGGGCTAATAGCCAACTTTATTGGTTACATACCTCCCGGCAACATCAACCTTACACTTGTACAGATCACTATAAACCGCGGCGTAAAAGAAGCATTGCGCTTTATCATCGCTTTTTCGTGTGTAGAGTTTTTCTTTACGTATTTTATTATGCATGCCGCCAGGTGGCTTTCGGGCCAAATGCACCTGGCTGTTGTTATTGATTGGGTAATGGTTATACTTTTTGGCGTATTAGGCGCTACTACCTGGATCCACCGGAATAAACCACCCCAAACCAGTTATTCTGAACATGCCAGCATCAAATATGGTATCGTGCTTGGTTTTTTAAACCCTATGCAGATACCTTTCTGGATGGTGACAGGTACATACCTCATTACCCACGAATGGATCCTCGACGGCAGATTAGCCTTAGTGATATTTAGCGTTGGTTCTGCAGCGGGTTCTTTTTTATGCTTGTTTTTGTATGCGGAGTTTGCCAGGTATATACAAAGTAAATTTGCCTTAAGTACCCGGTTAATAAATACCAGTATAGCAATTTTGTTTTTCTCCTTCGCTGCTTACCATGTTGTAAAGCAGGTATATTTATCGTTTTTTAAGCACTGAGCTTCAAATGTGCAGATATGCAGATTACAGATGTGCAGATGATTTTAACGTAATTCAAAAGTTAATAATTACAATTAGCTCAAACGAATACAATAACAAAGGGCCTCAAAAATTTGGGCCCTTTATTAATATACTGAGTATTATACAACAGGTCGGCAAAAATCAAATAATTTAAAATAAAAATACTTCAAATCTGCACATCTGAAATTTGAAATCTGCACATCTAAACTAGGCTATCGCCAGCTTATTTTCTTTGTAATATCCCGCTTTGAGTTTTTCGCCCATTTCGGTATAGGCATCAAGGGTGCGCTGTACATCGGCTAAGGTGTGGCTGGCGGTTGGTATCAGGCGCAGCAATATTAATCCTTTAGGGATAACCGGGTAGATTACTATTGAACAAAAAATACCGTAATTCTCGCGCAGGTCGCGGGTTAAGCTGGTGGCCTCGTAAAGGTCGCCCTCTAAAAATACAGGAGTAACCATAGTATTGGTAACACCCAGGTTAAAACCACGTTCTTTTAATCCGTTTTGCAGGGTCGACGAAATCTCCCACAGTTTTTCGCGTAGTTGTGGTTGTGAGGTTAGCAGCTCGAAACGTTTTTTTAATCCTAAAACCATCGGCATAGGTAACGCTTTAGCAAATGTTTGCGAACGCATGTTATACCGCAAAAAATGAACTATCTCTTCATCGGCAGCAACAAAAGCACCGATGCCTGCCATTGATTTGGCAAATGTGGCAAAGTATACATCTACCCCATCAATACAATCCTGCTCTTCGTGTGTACCGGCACCGGTTTTACCCATGGTGCCAAAACCATGCGCATCATCAACCAGTAAGCGGAAATTGAATTTCTTTTTTAATTCAATCACCTCTTTCAGCTTACCCTGCGCTCCCGACATACCAAAAACACCTTCGGTGATCAGCAGAATACCGCCGCCGGTTTGCTCGGTTAATTTTGTTGCGCGTTCCAGTTGCTTTTCGCAGCTTTCAATATCATTGTGCTGGTAAACAAAACGCTTACCCATATGCAGGCGCACACCATCAATGATACACGCATGCGATTCGGCATCGTAAACAATTACATCATTCCGGTCAACCAGTGAATCTATAATGGATACCATACCCTGGTAACCGTAGTTAAGTAAAAACGCGGCTTGCTTACCCACAAATTCGGCCAGGTTATTTTCCAGCTCTTCGTGGTGAATCGAGTTACCCGACATCATACGCGCGCCCATAGGGTAGGCCATACCATAGTCGGCAGCGGCTTTAGCATCAGCTTCCCTTACTTCGGGATGATTAGCTAAACCCAGGTAATTATTAAGGCTCCAAACCAAATGTTCCTTGCCATTGAACTGCATGTGCGGCCCAATTTCCCCTTCCAGTTTAGGAAATGAAAAATAACCATGTGACCATTTTTGGTGCTGCCCTAAAGGCCCACCTAAGCTTTTTGTTATTTTATCAAATAAATCCAAAATAATTTACCTTTAAATTAGTGAATAATTGCAAATATAGCCGTAAATACGGCTCATTCCAATAGCTATAACTTTTTAGAATAGGTTATAACCTTTACGGGAGCATCACGTAGTTAGTATCAAGTATCAAGATTTTTGCATTGCTGGAGGCTGATATTGTTAAAACTAAAAAAGCCGCTATAAAGTGTGTTTATACCTTTATAACGGCTTTCATATCTGTCTTGATACCTGATACTAACTACTTGATACTAATCCGCGTTATCATGCAAAAACGAGTTGTTCTTACGGATCTCGGTGTTACCTTCGTTATCGGGCATCAGGCTAAACCTGGAGATCTGGCTTTCGTCAGACTGCGGGGTATCCTGCAGGGCTATTTCCTTTCGTTTATAGGCAGGTACATTTTCCAGCTCCTGGATGTTGCCTGTACGCAGTTTCATGCTCAGGTCTTTTAAGCGCATAATCCGCTCGCGCGATTTTTTTAGCTGCTCCTCTATAGATTCATTTGTTTTATGATCATCGGCGCCGGCGGCATGGGTCGGCTCTGGTTCTGGTACAGGCTCTGGTTTGCGTTCTTCCTTTACCGGGGCATATGATTCAGGCTCGGCCATTTTGAAGGTAAAACCAGCCGTATCCGCTTCGCTTTCTTCATCCTCGTGATCATCTTCGGCAAGATTATACTTCACTACAGATTCCTGTTTTTCTTCCGGGCGGGCAAATATGTCAAACAAACCGGTTTGCTTTGGCTCTTCTTTATGGTGTTTAATATAAGGCTCGGCAGTAGCATTGGCTTTAACCGGATTTATAAACTCATTAACAGGTTTTACCAAAGGCGCATTTTCCGGAACCAGCATCGATACTATCTTTTTGTTGCTGTGTTCTTTTTCACGCTCATCCTTAGTTTGGAAACCGGTTGCTATAATGGTTACCGATAGTTTATCTTCCAGGTTTTCGTCAACGCAATTACCCCATATCAGGTCGGCAGCCAAACCGGCTTCTTCCTGTATATAATCGGTAATAATACTTACCTCATCCATGGTAACTTCTTTAAGACCCGAACTGATATTAAGCAGGATATAACGTGCACCTTCTATCTCATTATCTTTCAATAAAGGGGATGATAAAGCGCCTTCAACCGCTTTCAGTGCGCGGCCTTCACCTTCGGCTGTGCAGCTGCCCATTATACACACACCGCTGTCTTTCATTACGGTGCGCACATCCTTAAAGTCAACGTTGATATAGCCTGGTAAGGTTATAATCTCGGCAATACCTTTAGCGGCTGTGGTTAATATGTCGTCGGCCTGGCCAAAAGCCGAGCTCATGGTTAGGTTGCCAAATATCTGGCGCAGCCTGTCGTTTGATATTACCAGGAACGAATCAACATATTTCCTTAACTCTTCCATCCCGGCATCGGCCTGCATTTTGCGGCGTTTACCTTCAAAAGAGAATGGCGTGGTTATAATACCCACTGTTAATATATCCATTTCGCGGGCCGCTTTAGCTATAATAGGGCTTGCACCGGTACCGGTACCACCACCCATACCAGCCGTAATGAACAGCATTTTGGTATTAACACCCAACATCTGTTTAATATCGTCGATATTTTCAATAGCTGAATTTTTTCCAACTTCGGGTATCGAGCCGGCTCCCATTCCTTCTGTAAGGCTGGCACCTAATTGCACCTTGTTTGGTATTGGGCTAAGCTCCAATGCCTGGGCATCGGTGTTGCAAATAATAAAGTCAACACCGGTAATTCCCTGCCGGTACATATGGTTCACCGCGTTACCACCGCCACCGCCAACACCAATTACCTTGATGATTGACGATTTTTCTTTTAACATCTCAAACTGCATAATCTTCGTTTTCAGCTATATGTGATTCAACCAATATTTAGATTTTACCATCGTAATAATAGGACTTTTTCAACAAGAGTTTTCCACAAATGTCTACAATGTGGAAAAACTTAACTATTGTGTATAATTATTTCAAAAAGTCCTCGTCGTTTATATCATCTTTAATAAATGTGATACTTTTTTTCAGTAACCTGTCAAACAAGCCGCCTTCTTTACCTTTAGTTTCAAACTTAGGCTTCAGCGCTTTTTCTGCAGGAATATCCACATTCATATATTCTGTTTTCTGTATCCCTTTTATCAGCAGGCCTATACCTGTTGCAAACGTTGGGCTTTGCAGCTCCTCGTATATGTTTTTAGGCAGCACTTCATTTTTGGCCAGGTGCTCTGTTGGGTACCCAACACGGCAATCCAAACCGGTAACAAACTCCACCAGCTGGCGTAAGTGTTTCAGTTGCGCGCCACCACCTGTTATTACAATACCGGCAATCAATTTTTTCTCGTAGCCAGATGATTTAATCTCGTAATACACATGCTCAACAATCTCTTCCATACGGGCCTGGATAACGTAGGCCAGGTTTTTAACGCTGATCTCCTTTGGTTCGCGGCCGCGTAAACCAGGTACACAAACTATCTCGTTCTCTTTATTCTCGTCTGCTAAAGCAGAACCGAACCTAACCTTCAGTTGCTCGGCAATGTTGCGCATTACCGAACAGCCTTCGCGAATATCCTCGGTAACGCTGTTACCACCAAAAGGAATCACCGCGGTATGGCGAATAATGCCTTCATGAAAAATAGCCACATCTGTGGTACCACCGCCAATATCAACCAATACCACACCTGCTTCTTTTTCCTCTTCGCTCAACACAGATTCAGAAGATGCCAGTGGCTCCAGTATCAGGTCCTGGCTATCCAGGTTGGCCTTGTTAACACATTTAACAATATTTTTAATTGCTGTAACCTGGCCCGATATAATATGGAAATTGGCCTCAAGCCTAACACCTGCCATACCAATAGGATCTTTAATGCCCGGCTCATTATCTACGGTAAATTCCTGTGGCAATACATGAATAATGTCTTCGCCCGGAGGCATTACCAGGTTGTACATATCCTCTATCAGTTTATCAATATCCTTGCGGCTGATCTCTGATTGCAGATCACGGCGGGTTATTAAACCACGGTGCTGTAAGCTTTTAATGTGCTGACCTGCTATACCCACAAACACTACCTTTATATCAACATTTGATTGCGCGCCTGCAATTTCAACCGCCTGGGTAATGCCCTGTACAGTTTTGTCTATGTTTGATACCATTCCACGGGTTACACCCGCAGATTCAGCTTTACCAATTCCTAATACCTCAATCTTTCCGTTCTTGCTCCTGCGACCAACGATGACGCATATTTTAGTAGTCCCGATATCCAATCCTACTACAATTGGTGAACTTTTTTCTTGTGTTGAGCTTTTGTCCATGTTACAATTTAATTTGAGAAGTCTCTTTTTTCATTCTTAGCGAATCCAGCTTAATTGCTTTTGCTTTTGCCGAATCTGCTTTTGTCATTTCGTTTTTTATACCAATTACCTGGTTGGTATACTTAATATTTATTTTGCTGTATTTGTCCCACCCTACCTGTGGCAGCACCTGCTTGTAAAATGCAACCAGATTTTTGAACTTTACATTTAATGAATCGGCATTACCTATCAGGATCCTTTGGCTGCCCACCCGTGGGATCAGCTCAATCTCGCGATCAGAATTTACATAGATCTGGGCTATCTGTGCATCCCATAACGAATCCTTACGAATAAAATCGGCTGTTTTATACAGATCCTTCGCCAGGTGTGTATGTAACGAGTCGACATGGTTGGTAAACAACTCCTCAATATACCCGTTAGCCACCAGTACCCTTGCAGTAAAATTTGATGAAAGCGGAATTTTTAAGCCATGCTGATCTATATAAAAATCCATATCATAGTGGTTCATCACCCGCAATATGGGTTGGCGCTGACTTACCTCAACTCTTAATATACCATCCATCTCGGTATAAACTTTGGCAAACTCGATAAATGGATTTGCCCTTAATTTATTTTCCAGTTCCTGAATATCTATGTTCTCCAGCTTTCGGCCTATTAGTGTATGGCTGCTTGTTTGCAAAATCTGGTCAACTTCCTGCTTATCTATAAAATACTGGCTACCCGGAATATTTACCTTTACAGCAGTACATACTACCGAAGCTTTTTTGGCTTCGATAAAACTCATAAGCACCACAAGCCCCCCCAGGCATATTACCCAGGCAGATCCTGTTAAAAGGCGCTTCCATATGAGTTTTCTATCCATGTTGAAGTATCTCATTTAAAGGGTGAACCAAAGTATCAATATCCCCAGCGCCTACTGTTATCAACAGTTCGGGTTTTTCATTTTCTACAGCATTCAATGCTTCCTCCTTGCTTAGCTTGCGCTTATTTGCCAGCTGCATTTTGTTCAACAGCATATCCGATGTTACCCCTTCAATAGGCAACTCCCGGGCCGGGTATATATCCAGCAATATAAGCTCATCAACCATATCCAGAACTTCGGCAAAGCCATCGGCAAAATCGCGTGTGCGGGTATATAGGTGTGGTTGAAAAATGGCAGTCAGCTTTTTATTGGGATATAATTTTTTTACTGATGATATGCAGGCCCTTAGTTCTTCGGGATGATGGGCATAATCGTCAATATAAATATGTTCCGGTGTTTTTACAATGTACTCAAACCTGCGCTTAACCCCCCTGAAAGATGCCAGCGCGCTTTTTATGGACCCGGCCGGAATATCAAGCCTTAAAACAGCCTCAATTGCAGCTACAGCATTCTCGATATTATGTGTACCTGCAATACCCATTTTAATACCGGGAATGTTTAAATCGGCGTTTACAAAATCAAAATAAAAATCGCCTCCTTCAATGCGGATATTTGCTGCATGGGCATCGGCGGTTACATCATCAATAGCATAAGTGTAGCCGGTATCTAAAGGCAAACCTTTTTTATGCACCAATGTACCACCTACCTTTATCTGCGAAGCAAACAGTTTAAATGAATCTGTTAAGTGCGCGTGATCGCCATAAATATCCAAATGATCAGCATCCATCGATGTGATAATGGCAACATCCGGGAACAGCGTTAAAAATGAGCGGTCGTACTCATCTGCCTCAACCACCATTACATTATTTTTACCATACAACACATTGCTTTGGTAGTTGGATGAGATGCCTCCCAAAAATGCTGAGCAATCATTACCCGATGCTTTAAGTAAATGCGCCACCATGGTTGAGGTGGTGGTTTTGCCATGTGTGCCCGCAACTGCAATAGTAAAGGAACTTTTACTTATTAATCCTAAAACCTGCGAGCGCTTAAACAGCTCGAATCCTTTATTTTTAAAATAGTTCAGTATGGTCGAATCCTTGGGGATAGCCGGTGTGTAAATTATAAGTGTATCACTACAAGGTTGCTGGAAACTCATCGGGATCCATTCGGCCTTGTCATCAAACACAACCTGGATACCTTCGTTATGCAGATCGTTGGTTAAATCCGTCGCCGTTTTATCATAACCGCAAACAATACAGCCTAAATGATGGAAATAGCGGGCCAGGCCGCTCATTCCGATGCCGCCGATGCCCACCAGGTAAACCCTTTGTATGTCGCGTAGTTCCATGTTAATGTTTTTAAAAAAGGTCCTCCTCTTTTTGGGAGAAGAGAACCATAATTTTAATTGTTATTTGTTAATTGTATAAGCTCTTTAGCTATCACCTCATCGGCATCCGGCATGGCCATTTTACCTATGTTAGTGCTTAGTTTCTTTTGCAGTTGTTTATCATTCAGCAACTCAAGGGCCCTGTCAACCAGTTTGGCTTCGGCATCTCTGTCGGCTACAAAAATGGCCGCGTCTTCCTGTACCAGTGCCAACGCATTTTTTGTCTGGTGATCTTCGGCTACATTTGGCGAAGGCACCAGGATCACGGGCTTTTTAACCATACACAACTCGGCAATTGTACCAGCCCCTGCCCTTGATATAATGATATCAGCAGCGGCATAAGCCAGGTCCATACGACTTAAAAACTCCGTTATTTTAACATCCGGATGATAATTATCCCCCAGTTTTTCGATGATCGTTTTGTAATAAAACTTACCGGTTTGCCAGATAATCTGTACATCTGCAGCTATCAGCTTATCCAAACCAGCCATGATACTATTATTCAAAGTACGCGCACCCAGGCTGCCCCCGGTTATCAGTATGGTTTTTTTAAACGTTGATAACTTAAACAACTCCAGCGCCTGCATGTGCTTGCCGGCAATGTTCACGGCATCTTTGCGGATAGGATTGCCTGTTTTGATGATTTTACCGGCAGGAAAAAACTGCTCCATATTATCAAAAGCAACACATATTTTTTTGGCACCTTTACCCAGCCATTTATTGGTAATACCTGCATAGGAGTTTTGCTCCTGTATCAGGTACGGTATTTTTTTCATTGATGCGGCATACAACAGCGGACCGGAGGCATAGCCCCCAACACCCACAGCAGCATCAGGTTTAAAATCCTTAATAATCTGCAGAGCCTTGCGTACACTGTTTACCAGTTTAACCGGGAACATTACGTTTTTCCAGATAGAATCGCGCTGAATCCCACGGATATCCAACCCAATGATCTTATATCCGGCCGCCGGAACTTTCTCCATTTCCATACGACCTAAAGCCCCCACAAACAAAATCTCGGTAGCCGGGTCTATCTTTTTTAAAGCATTGGCAATAGCAATAGCCGGGAAGATATGTCCTCCTGTTCCGCCACCACTGATGATAATTTTCTTTGCCATGTTTTTTAAACGCTAAACCCTAATTTCTAAATCCTAAATTGACCCCGCCATTTTCTCACTCACCACTCACCACTCACCACTCACCACCTAAGCCACCTAAGCCGTCCTTATCTCTCCTACTACTACCTTCTTCGGCTCTTCAATATCACGGCTTACCGATAGTATGATCCCAAACGCTATGCTTGTGAACAGTATAGACGTACCACCCATACTTACAAAGGGCAGCGGCACACCGGTTACCGGACCAAGGCCTACGGCTACAGCCATATTTGCGAATGCCTGGATGGCTAAACTAAAACTTAACCCACAAGCCAGTAAAGCCCCAAATGCCTTTGGCGCTTTTGTTACTATTTTAATGCACCTGTATAGTAAAAACAGGTATATACCTACCAGGGTAAAACCGCCAACTAAACCATACTCTTCTACTATGATGGCATAGATCTCATCCGAGTATGACTCGGGCAGGTAATTTCTTTCAGTACTGTTACCCGGGCCCTTACCAAAAATACCGCCGCTGGCAATGGCTATTTTGGCATGGTCGGCCTGGAATGATTTATCCGTCTTGGTTGAATCGGGATGTAGAAAAGTACTAACCCGCGAAACATAAGTATGCCTTCTGGGTCCTAAAAAAATAACACCTAATAATAATATAAACCCTGCCACGCATACTATAGCTATCTGTTTTATGCTGATACGGCCGATGATCAACAGCAAAATGCTTACGCCAAACAACATCAGCGCGGTTGATAAGTTAGCCAGTGCTATCAGTATAAACACCAAACACACCGAACCCATTATCGGCAAAAACGATTCCTTTACATCCTTGATATTTTCCTGCTTGCGGGATAACGTACGAGCTAAGTAAGTGATCAAAGCCAGTTTGGCTAAATCGGATGTCTGGAAGCTTAGACCTATCACCGGGATATTAATCCAGCGGCTTGCATTGTTAATATGGCTACCAAATACCAGGGTATACAGCAGCAACGGGATGGTAACAATCATCATAATTTTCGACAGACCAGCGTAGTAACGGTAATCCAGCTTGTGCGAGATATACATCAGCATTATACCACCTACTACCATTGCCAGGTGTTTCATTAATATCGACTCGACGCCGACACCCCGTTTATAAGCCAACGTGCCGGTTGAGCTATATACCGCCAACAAGGATATAACAGAAAGCAATATAACTATCAGCCATATCCACCGGTCGCCTTTTGTGTTTTCTAATATCCTATGCATTTTTTTATGATTCCACTGATTTAATTTGATCCCACCGATCCATTTTCAAACCTTCAAATACTCAAATTCATTATAGTTCCCTCACCGCTGCTTTAAACTGGTTTCCCCTGTCTTCATAATTTTTAAACAGATCGAAACTTGCGCATGCCGGTGATAACAGTACAGTATCGCCTTTGGAAGCCAGGTGGTACGCTACCTGGGCCGCTTCCTGTGCCGAAAACGTATTTACTATCACATGTACATCATCCTCAAATGCATCGTGAATGCGCTTGTTATCTTTACCTAAACACACTATCGATTTTACTTTGTGCTTAACCAGGTCTTTAAGCATACCGTAGTCGTTACCCTTATCAACTCCGCCTAATATCAGTACTACATCGCTGCTCATGCTTTCCAAAGCGTACCAGGTTGAGTTAACGTTGGTAGCCTTTGAATCGTTAATGAAACGGATACCAGAGATATTGGCAACAAACTCAAGCCTGTGTTCAATGGCCTTAAAGTTGCCCATGCTCTCCCTCATCGTTTCGTTGCGCAACTCCAGCACCCTGGCTACAATACCTGATGCCATGGAGTTGTAAATGTTGTGCTTACCCTGCAGGGCCAGTTCTTTAATTGACATTGTAAAATGTTCTTGATTTGTGTTTATGACAATATTGTCGTTTTCGAGATATGCTCCCGTTTCAATCTTTTTTTCAATGGAAAAAGGTAATAGCTGCGCCTCAAAATTCCTCCCGGCCATCCCTTTTATGGTTTCCGGGTCGTCGGCACAGTAAATAAAATAATCGGCAGCTGTTTGATTTTGCGTTACCCTAAATTTGGATGCAACGTAATTTTCCAGCTTATAATCATACCTGTCTAAATGATCGGGTGTGATATTGAGCAAAACCGCTATGTCTACTTTAAAATCAAACATATCATCAAGCATAAAGCTGCTCAGCTCAAGCACATATATATCAAACTTTTCGGTAGCCACCTGGTAAGCAAAGCTTTTACCTATGTTACCCGCCAGGCCAACATTTAAACCCGCATCTTTTAAAATGTGGTATGTTAAGCTGCTGGTGGTGGTTTTACCGTTAGATCCTGTAATACCAATGATCTTCGCGTTGCAATACCTGCCTGCAAATTCTATCTCCGACACTACAGGAATCCCTTTCTCTTTCAACTTTTTAATAATCGGAGCCTTATCCGGAATACCGGGACTTTTAATCACTTCAACCGCATTCAGGATCAGCTCTTCCGTATGTTGTTTTTCCTCGAAGCTGATTTTCCAGTCTTCCAGTTGTTTTTTGTATTTATCTGCAATAGCTCCAAAATCAGACACAAACACATCATACCCCTGCTGTTTGGCGAGGTATGCCGCCCCCACGCCACTTTCGCCGGCGCCAAGAACAACAAGGCGCACAGCCCCCCCCGCCCCCTGAAGGGGGTGCTTTTGATTGGGTATGTTGTTGTTCTGGTTCATTTTTTATTTTTTTAATTCTAATATCAACTTTACTTTTTGCTCCCCCTTTAGGGGGTTGGGGGGCTTTATCTCAATTTCAACGTTATTATCGTTATTATCGCCAGCAATATCCCGATGATCCAAAACCGGGTAACGATCTTGGCTTCATGGAAGCCCTTCTTTTGATAATGGTGGTGCAACGGCGCCATTAAAAACACCCTTCGTCCTTCTCCAAATTTCTTTTTGGTATACTTAAACCAGCCTACCTGCATAATAACCGATATATTCTCGACCAAAAACACGCCGCATAATACCGGCAACAATAATTCCTTACGAATCACGATAGCGAAAACAGCTATGATACCACCTATCGCGAGGCTACCTGTATCCCCCATAAACACCTGCGCCGGGTACGAGTTATACCATAAAAAACCTACGCAGGCCCCTACAAATGCCCCTGCAAAAATCACAAGCTCGCCCGAGTTGGGGATGAACATGATGTTAAGATAATCGGCTATCTCCACGTTACCGGATACATAGGCAAGTATAGCCAGCGTAATCCCGATGATGGCCGACGTTCCCGTCGCCAGGCCGTCAATACCATCGGTTATATTTGCCCCGTTGGAGATAAAGGTGATAATGATGATCACAAAAAACAGGAATACTACCAGTGCGTATTGCTCATAGTCGCTACCTATAAACTTAAGCACCTTGGCATAATCAAACTCGTTGTTTTTGTAAAAAGGCATAGTTGTTTTGGTCGACCGTACATCCTGGGTATAAACAGGTACATTACGCTTCAAATGAAAATCAACCGGAACATCAGCTTTCACTGGCAGCTTAACCTCCTGTCTTATCACAATGCTTGCATTAAAATACATCGTCCACCCGACAATAAGTGATAGCCCTACCTGGCCAATGATCTTGAACTTTCCGGCTAAACCTTCTTTGTTTTTTTTGAAAACCTTTATATAATCATCCAGGAAGCCGATAGCGCCAAGCCAAACCGTTGTGATGATCATCAGTATAACATACACATTACCCAACTTGGCAAACAATAATGTGGGCACCAAAATACCCAGCAAAATAATAAGCCCGCCCATTGTAGGTGTACCCGATTTTTGCATCTGGCCTTCCAGGCCAAGATTCCTTACTGTTTCGCCAACCTGTTTAAAACGCAGGTAATCAATTAACCGGCGACCGTAAACCGTGGTAACCAGCAGCGATGTTATAACAGCCAAAGCCGTACGGAACGTGATATACTGAAATACCCCGAATCCAGGAATGCTGTAGTTTTTATTTAAGTAAGTAAACAAATAATATAACATGCTCTTTTTTGATTACGCCGATTTTTTATATTGATTTCCCCGATTAAAGTGATTTCCTGGATCTTGCTAATTCTTTAATTCTGTAAATTCTGATTCAGACTAACAACTTAAATTGTTCCTCAAGTTCCTCCATATCATCAAAGTGATTTTTCACTCCGTTTATATCCTGGTATTTTTCGTGGCCTTTGCCGGCTACTAAAATGATATCGCCCGGTTGAGCCAGCATGCAGGCAGTTTTAATGGCCTCCCTCCTGTCAACAATACTCACGGTATGCCTTTTAAACGCAGGGTCAACGCCTTCAATCATATCTTTGATGATCTGAGCCGGATCTTCCGACCGCGGATTATCTGAAGTAAGGATCACCTTGTCGCTCCACTCGCTGGCTACACGTGCCATGATGGGGCGTTTGGCTTTATCCCTGTCGCCGCCGCAGCCTATTACGGTTATTACCTTTTCGTTACCCTTGCGGATATCATGAATGGTGCTCAATACATTTTGCACAGCATCGGGGGTATGGGCATAGTCAACTATACCTATTACTTTATTTGGCGCAACTATATATTCAAAGCGACCTTCGGCACCTGTTAATTTACTCAGGCTGGTAAGTACTTTGGCTTTATCCTGCTCTAACAGCATGGCAGTAGCATAAACGGCCAGCAGGTTGTAGGCGTTAAATGTACCTACCATTTTAAACCATACTTCTTCGTTATCTATCTGTAGCAACAGACCGCCAAACTGGTTTTCAAGCATACGGGCCTTGTAATCGGCCATGCTTTTTAAGCCATAGGCTTTTTTGTGGGCCGGCGTATTTTGCAGCATTACATTGCCGTTCTTATCATCGCTGTTGGTAAGGGCGAATGCGCTTTTTGGCAAACCGTCAAAAAATGTTTTTTTCGCCTTCAGGTAGCTATCAAAGGTTTTATGATAATCCAGGTGATCATGCGTAAGGTTGGTGAACACACCACCCGAAAATTGCAGGTTAGCTGTTCTATGCTGTGCAACTGCATGTGAGCTCACTTCCATAAAGCAATAATCGCAGCCCTGTGCCACCATCTCTTCCAGCAAGCGGTTAATCTCGACAGGATCGGGTGTGGTATGGGTTGATGGGATCACCTGGCCGTTAATTTGGTTTTCGACGGTTGATAATAAGCCGCATTTATAACCCAGATCGCGAAACAGCTGATATAATAAAGTTGCTATAGTGGTTTTGCCATTAGTGCCGGTAATACCTACCAGTTTTAATTGTGCCGATGGATTATCATAAAAATTGGCCGCAACCAGGCTTAAGGCTTTACCAGAATCGGCAACCATTAAAAAATCAACTTCACCCGCTGTATGGGCAGGCAGATCTTCACATATAACGGCGACAGCGCCTTTTTTAATAGCTTGCTGAATATAATCGTGCCCGTCAACCAATGTCCCTTTTACGGCAACAAACAACGATCCCGGAATTACCTGCCGCGAATCAAAAGTTACCGAAGTAATTTCCACATCCGCACTACCCTGCAGTTCTGTAAAGGCTAATCCATCCAATAAATCACTTAAATATTTCATTGAAGCTCAATTGTTATGCGTGATCCCTTTGGTATTAAGCTGCCGCCCGTAACTGATTGTGTGGTTACCATGCCGCTGCCGCGTACCGTTACTTTATAACCTGCATTGCCCAAAACATACAAGGCATCGCTAAGGCCCATTCCTGTAACGCCTGGAACAGTACCTTCCTTATATCTTACTTCCTCAAACGGAATACCATTGCTGGTATCAACCCCATTATTTACGGCATTTGCCGATGCGTAAAGTGGTTTTACACCCAATTTACTATACACATGTTTTAATGCTTTTAAATTACCCTGTTTTACTTTCGGCAATGATGTATTGCCAACAAAACGTACGGGCGTTGGCTGGTTTATCTCCATATCGTTGGCGTAAACCATATCGGCAACCTGCCTAAAAACCGGGCCGGCAACTTTTGCCGCCAGGTAAGCACCTCTTGTAGGGTTATTAATTACCACTATCATGGAGTATTTAGGATGATCGGCAGGAAAATACCCGCAAAAGGATGCCTGGTATTTTTTCATTTTATAACCCTTTATACCATCGGCTACCTGCGCGGTACCTGTTTTACCGGCCACACTATATAGTTTGTTTTTGATCACATTTTTGCCGGTACCATTAAGCACAACCCCCTCAAGCATACCCCTTACCTTACCCAAAGTAACATCCGAGCATACTTTTTCATTAATAACCCTGGCGTTAAACCGCTCAATGGTATTGCCCATCCTGCGGATTTCCCGTACAAAAATGGGGGCTATCAATTTGCCGTTATTAGCCACCGAATTGTAGAAAGCGAGCATCTGCAGGGGTGTTAGGTTCATCTCGTACCCATAAGCCATTTCGGGCAGGGTATAATACTTGTTCCAGCTGCGGTTTGATGGATTTTTTATTACAGGCCTGCCTTCGCCGGGAATCTGCAATCCAAGCTTTTCATTTAAATGGTAGCTATACAGCTTATTGATAAACTGCCAGGGGTTATCTTTGTAATTACCATATACCAGTTTTGCAGCCGCCACGTTTGATGATTCCTCAAAAGCACGTTTAACACTCATTTCATAGTTATCATGCTCCGTATCCGTAATAGTTGGGCCCTTGGCAAATTTGTATCTCCCGCCTTCGGCATTTACAATGGTATTTGTATCCAGTTTATGCTGATCAAGCATGGTCATATATGATGCCAGCTTAAAGGTTGATCCCGGATCAATAGCATTGCTGATAGCGTAATTCATTTTTTCCTGGTACAAACCATCTTTTGACCGCGTAAAGTTGGCAATAGCACGCACTTCGCCGGTTGCTACTTCCATTAATACCACGCAACCATGATCGGCCGCGCTTGAATCCAGTTGCTTCAAAAGTGCAGCCTGGGCCATCTCCTGGAAGTTTACATTAATGGTCGATATAATATCAGCCCCGTCTTTTGCGGCTATCTCATCCTCATCATTATTTACAGGCATCCAGGTACCACCAGGAATACGCTGCATTAAACGCCTGCCGTTTTCACCATTGATAAATGAAGAATAAGCACCTTCAAGACCAACCGGATTTTTTACATTCTCGTTTTTATAGCCAATGGTACGGGCCGCTAATGAACGGAAGGGCAGGATGCGCTTATTCTGCTGTAAAACAATAAGGCAGTTTTTGGTTTTACGGCTTTTAAATATCGGGAACTCGCGAATTTTTTTTAATTCCTGGTAAGTTACCCGGCGTCTTAATAACTGGTAACGCGAGCCTTCCCGGCGGGCATCGCGTAGCACCCTTGAATATTCACGGGTTGTTCTGTCGCCATACATTTTGGATAGGTTTGCAGCCAGTACATCAACTTTATCATTAAAAACACTATCAGCAGCTATCCCCCCGGCCAGCATATCCATATGCAGCTCATACTCTGGTACCGACGTAGCCAGCAGGCTGCCATCTTCAGAAAAAATATTTCCGCGCGCTGCCTCAACATCTCTGAATTGTGCCGACATATTGACGGCCTTAGCCTTCCACTTTGCGCCCTGTACAAACTGTACCCGGCAAAGTTGTACAACAACCGCAAATGAAAAAAACACCACCAACCCAAAAGCGATGTATACCCGCAGTAGTATATTGGTTCTAATTTTCATCTTTATCCTCCTTCACTATTATCTTTTTTGGCGGCTCAACAGATTGCTTTATCCCTATGGTATCGGCACGTTTGGCCACTTCTGTTAATGTACTTTTAAAAGCCATTTCGGCTTTGGTGGTTTTAAAATCCCAGCCCCGCTCCTTTACCTCTTTGGTAAGATCATCAATATCACGTATAGTTTTTTCGGCCAGGTGCATGTTGCCAATGTATACCATACCCAAAAAAGCCAGGAACAGCACAAATGGCAACGCATTAGTAGCCTTCTCGCTGCTAATAAAGCGTTTGGTGAAAAACTGCGTAAAAAAGTTGTCAGGAATTTCCCTTCGGGTTCTTTCCTCCACAACCAGTTCTTCCGCTTCTTCTTCCTCTTCCGGAATTTCTGTACGCAAACGATTGGTCATCTTTTTACAGCTATCCTTAATTTAGCGCTCCGTGCCCTGTTATTGTTACTTATCTCATCTGCCGATGCTGTGATTGCTCCGCGGCTTACAGCATCAAGCGGTTT
The DNA here is from genome assembly GCF_056400605.1 of Mucilaginibacter sp. P5_A4. Lineage (NCBI taxonomy): Bacteria > Pseudomonadati > Bacteroidota > Sphingobacteriia > Sphingobacteriales > Sphingobacteriaceae > Mucilaginibacter > Mucilaginibacter sp. P5_A4. The sequence goes on from NZ_JBFUKX010000034.1 coordinate 40,754, forward strand.
ATTATTGTTACCGTATAAATCTTTCTCTACTTCGCCGCTGAACTTGCCTTTGGCGATAAAATTCTTTACCAGCCTGTCTTCCAGCGAATGGTAGCTCATTACTACCAGCCTGCCACCAACAGCCAATACCTCTGCACTTTGTACCAAAAATTCCTTCAAGGCTTCCAACTCCTGGTTAACCTCAATACGCAGGGCCTGGAAAACCTGGGCCAGGTATTTATTTTCTTTTCCCTTCGGGATGCGTGCACTTATCGCGTTCTTCAAATCGGCTATGGTTACGATCGGGGCGTTAAGCCTTGCGGTAACAATAGTTTCGGCCAGCGATTTTGCATTTTGGATCTCGCCATAAATCCCAAAAATGCGATGCAGCTCGGCGCCGGTATAATTATTTACAACATCCTTAGCCGTTAGGTCGCCTAACTGGTTCATGCGCATATCCAGCTCGGCGTCAAAGCGGATAGAAAAACCGCGTTCGGCCTGGTCAAACTGGTATGATGATACACCCAGATCAGCCAGGATCCCATTAACCGGGATGGCACCATGCAAACGGCAAAAGTTTTTTAAATACCTAAAATTCTGATCTATAAAAACAAATCGCTCATCTTCAATGGCATTTTGCTGCGCATCAGCATCCTGATCAAAAGCAAGCAAAGTGCCTCCGGGCCCCAAATGCTTCATAATCTCGCGCGAATGCCCGCCGCCGCCAAAAGTTACATCTACATAGGTGCCATCCTTTTTAATGTCAAGCCCTTCGATGCACTCCTGCAGCATTACCGGTGTATGGTACTCACTCATCTATCCTCCTTGCTTTACTACCCATTACCGCCTCTGCCAATTCGGCAAAATTATCTGGCTCGTTATTTATCATTTCGGTATGGGCAGCCTTATCCCAAACTTCAATTTTGTTTAATACACAGGTTAAAACCACGTCATTGCCTATACCCGCAAAATCAAGCAGCCCTTTTGGCAACAACACCCTGCCGGCTGCATCGGGCATTAAAGCCGTGGCGCCACCGGTGAAATAGCGTATAAAACGCAGGTTTTGTCGGTCGTATTCGTTAAGTTTGCTTAATTCGTCCAGTCTTTTATCCCATTCGGATTTTGTGTAAATAACAAGATACTTCTCCAGGCCGCGATTGATCATAAGGCCCTCGCCGTCAGCTTCAGGAAGCTGCTTTTTGAGGCCCGCAGGGATCATCATCCGCCCTTTGGCATCCAGTTTACATTCAAATTCTCCGGTTAAATGCGGCATTATCAGACTATGGCTTAATTTAATAGGTAAAAGTAGTTCTCTTTTACCACAAATTACCACTTTTTACCACCAAAAAGTTTTCAACATTTTTGGCGGGTTTTGGGCTATGCGCCTAAATGCAAAAACTCCGTTGGGCGTCGGGTTTAAAATCAGAATCAGGGTATTTAATGCGAGTTGGCTCAACAAATGAATATGCTTAGTTCTGCATATAAATACCCTGGCAAGCCATTCCCACCACAGCATCACGCGATAGAAAATTCACAAAGCCGGAAACATTTATTATCATTTTTAATGCTCATTTAATTACCAAAAGTTTATTGTAAATTGCTATACCATTATAAAATAATTATTTATGATACAAGAACCCCCTCCTCCGGTTCAATTAATGCAATTGCTTTTTGGCTTTGCTGTATCACGTGCTATTGGTGTATGCGCAGAATTGCGCATTGCCGATCTTTTAAAAGACGGAGCAAAAACAGCCGAAGAATTAGCACAGCAAACAGGTGTTCATGCCCGTTCTCTTTATCGGGTAATGCGGGCATGTGCCAGCGCCGGCGTATTTTCAGAAGATGCTGAAAAACGATTTTCCCTTACACCTTTAGCCGAGCCTTTGCGTAGTGATGCCCAGGGCAGCTTACGGGCTTTTGCAGAAATGATTACTACCGACTGGCAGTTTCAAACCTGGGCCGAACTAACCTATAGCGTAAAAACCGGGAAGCCTTCTTTTGAAAAAGTACACGGCATGCAGGCCTTTGATTATTTTTGGAGCAATGAGAAAGCTGGCAGGGTATTTAATGACGCCATGACAAGCAATAGCGCTTTTTCAAGTGTTGCCGTAGTGAATGGCTATGATTTTTCTTCCATTTCGGTATTGGCAGATGTAGGCGGCGGACATGGTTTTTTACTGGCATCCATCCTTGCCAAATATGGTACGGTAAAGGGTGTATTGTATGATATGCCGGCTATTGTTGCTGAGGCAGCAAAACTGTTAACGGCACATGGCGTATCAGACAGGTGTGAGCTGTTAGGCGGTAATTTTTTTGAAAGTGTGCCTAAAGGCTGCGATGCCTATATTATGAAGCATATTATTCACGACTGGAACGATGAGCAATGTATTACTTTGCTCCAAAATTGCCGTAAAGCAATGCCATACGGTGGCAAGGTACTGGTAGTAGAAATGGTTGTACCCGAAGGAAATGAACCATCGCCTGCAAAACTACTTGATTTACAGATGCTACAATACCTGCCCGGCTGCGAACGAACAGAAAAGGAATACAGGCAATTGTTTGACGATGCCAGCCTTAAGTTAACCAGGGTAATACCAACAATGTCGCCTTTTAGTATCCTTGAAGGAATAAGTAAATAGCATACATTCCTAAAAACGCCTCTAATGAAACACATATCCGTTCGCATTGCGAGAGGTAAAATTTCTTGAAACTCTAAAGTAGAAAACGTTTTGAAAGTTTGTCATCTTGAACGGAGTGAAGGATCTATTCGCAGACTATGCAGGGCGAAGAGGCACGGCGGAGAGTAGATCCTTCACTCCGTTCAGGATGACAAAAAAGTTTTTTTTTTAAAACCATAAAACACTTACACCAATTGTAGCTTAACTATCGGTTTTTTCTTTTTCCGTGTGCGGTTAAGCCACATCATTACCCCGGTTACCGGGAATATGAGCGATAGTAAACAAACTACAAAACTGACAACCTTGGTAGGTAAACCGTATACCGAACCGGTGTGCACGGGCTTCACCAATGCTCTTACACGCTGACCTAAACTTTTAGCGGCAAACATTTGCGCACCCGCCAAACTGCCGCTGTACTGATCTACATAATAAGTATCGGCTGTGTTTTCTATTGCACCTTTGGGTAAAATATTGATGCTATAGGTCCCGGTTGAATCTCCCGGAACACGCACCGTATAGTATTCTGCAGAATTGGTTTTAGCTGCTACGTTTTGCAATGCAGCGTCAACAGTTAAAGCCACACCACCCGGCTGGTATTTTGATTGCGGCGATTTTGGCTGCTCTTTTACAAGTTTTGAACCTGTTATGGCAAACAATGCCTGGTTGGCCCATTTAAACGACATGATTAACCCGGTTAAAACAATTACTATCAAAAAAACCGAGGTATAAAAGCCGGTAACTATATGCAGATCGTGCACTAGCCGTTTGGTACTGCCATCCCACTTTATTTTTAGCCGCTGCCGCATGATGTTTTTTGTTTTTGGCCACCAGAGTACTACACCGGTTATCAGTATGAACAAGAAAAGCAGGGTTGAGATCCCTACTATCCAATCGCCCGCGCTATCCTTCCCGGCTAACAAAAACCGGTGAAGCATCTCGACTGAAAACAGGAACGATTGCCTGCGGTTATATTCGCCCGTTACCTGGCCGGTATATGGGTTTACAAAAACGGTTAAATTGGGCTTTCCTCCCTCCTTGGCGCCTTTACCGGTTTTACCAGGCGCACCTGCAGGTTTACCTTTACCGGTTTGAGCCGGCTTTTCCTTTTTGTCCCTTTTCTCGGGCACCACCACGCCAATCTCCACCGTTCTCCCGGCATCGTTATAAACCATGGCCGAAGCAAATTTTGACTTGGGCGCCTGTTTCAACGCGGCTTTTATCAGCTGTGCCAATGGCATCCGCGTTTGCTGTGGCTCCACATAGTAACGTTTGGGATGCAGGCTATGCTCAATCTCTTTTTCAAACACCAACATAGTGCCCGTAACACACGAACAAAAAATGACAATACCCGCCGCAAGGCTCAGGTAAAGGTGAATGGTGCGGAAAAATACTTTCATCATTTTTAATTATAAAAACCGGGTATGCCAAAGCATATCCCGGTGTATTCTCTTTTATATCTTAACCATAACGATGGGTTTGAAACCCATCGTTATGGTGCACTATGTTTATACAGCTTTATGCCTTAAAAACTATAAGCCAGGGTAGTTAAAAACTGCCTTGGTGGTATTGGGTTGATACTGTAATTTTCGTGGACGTTATAATTTAATACGTTACCTATATTGGAGATCTTACCAATAATAGAGATCTTTTTATAGGTATAACCAACTGAGGCATCAACCGTGGTAAAGCCGGATACATATACCAGTTTATTTGCAGGCTGGGCTTGTCCTTTAGCCGGTACGGTATTGGCATTGCCTGCAATACGGTCGCCCAGGTAATATACCGATGCACCCACTTTAAAACCCTTAAGGCTACCATCATAAAAGTTATAGAAAGCACTGGCATTTGCTGTATGCTTTGGCACATTCAATAAGGGCTGCCCTGCTATGTTGCTGCCAAACGAAGCTGAGGTTTTTGAATAACGGGCGTTGGTATAACTGTAACCGGCTAACAGATCGAGCCCTTTAACCGGATGCCCTGCAATGTCGAGTTCTACACCGTTGCTTTTTGTTTGACCAACCAGTTCTTTAATATTGGTATTTATATTTACGGTTGTCCCATCGGCCAAAAATGGTGCTGTTTGAGCAAGGTTGTTATTGATAATGCGATATGCCGTTACATTCACGGACAAATTTCCATTTAGGAAATCATTTTTTATCCCGGCTTCATATTGGTCAACTATTGATGGATCAAGTGGGTTACCATTAACATCTGAACCAGTATTGGTTATAAAAGAGTTGGAGTAACTGGCAAACAACGCAGTGTTGGTTAGCGGTTTGTAAACTATACCCACTCTTGGAGAAAATGCCTTGTCGGTTTTGCTTTTTGCTGGCGTAGCCAGGGCCGGAGTAGTGTTGTAATAATTGGCAACTACCGTTGGCGCTATATATTGGTATGACCAGCGAATACCTGCAAGCACTTTAACTTTATCTGATAAGCTAATAAGGTCGTTAAAATATGCACCAAAACGATTAGTTTTTGTCAATATCCTATACAAGGGATTCATCACAGGTTTGTCTGTACGCAAATTATATTTATCTACATTAAAAATATTAATTGTATCGTAAACCACAGGTTTTATAGCAGTACCCTGATCCCAATAACTCGACACTTTATCAATGTTAGCCACATAAGTATAAGCAGTATTGTTATACCTATCCGCGTCAACACCTACTAAAATATTGTGTTTGATGGAACCTGTATTGAACTGACCGGTAACATTAAGCTGCCCGGTGTAATAATCTTCCAGTGTTTTTGCCCGGTTCAGGGTGCGTCCCCAGTCGCCGCTTGCATTTGGCAGCACACGCTCGGTTGTTTGGTATTGCCTGTTAAAGTGTTGGTAAGAGATACCTCCGCTTATTTGCCATAAACTATTTATCTGGTGATTAATGGTAGCAGTAGCCGTGCTTTGTTTGGTATTACCGGTTGACCATGATGCGCCCAGGTATCGGTTACGCGGTACATTGGCAATTACATTATTGATTTGCCCAGTGCCAAAATCGGGGGTAAAATCATAGTTCAGGTAATCACCTTCAACAATAATGGTTGTTTTATCGCTTACTTTGTACAGGAACGAAGGGTTAATATACTCCCGTTCGGATTTTACATTATCACGAAAACTGTTTGCTTTTTCATAAGTGCCGTTTAAGCGGTAAGCTAATTTGGAAGATATAGGGCCGTAAACATCAAACGAGGGGCGGTACAAATCATAGCTGCCATAAGTCATGGATACCTTGCCGCCTTGCTCAAACAATGGCTTTTTGGTAACCATATTCAGGATACCGCCGGGTGCAACATTACCATATAATAAAGCCGCGCTGCCTTTTAAAATCTCAACCCGCTCTAACGAACTTATCTCGGGTACCACACCGGAGTTTACCCTAAAACCGTTTTTGAACATGTTGGTGCTCGAAAAACTATATCCCCTGGAAGCAAATGTTTCCTGTGTATTGCCGCGGGCACTGTACAGGTAAACACCATTAACGTTCCTGATCACATCACTTAAACGTAATGATTGCTGCTGATCCAATACATCGCGGCCAATTACGGTAACGCTTTGAGGCAGGTCCATAGGGGCAACATTCATTTTGCCCACGCTCAATTTTTTGCGGTTAATGGTTTTTGTAGATGATATTACTACTTCATTAAGCTGCGCGGCACTTTCGCGCAGTGTGAAATTAACACGGGTGGTTTGGTTTGCAATAACAGTAACCGTTTGCTCTTCACTTTTGGTACCAACATAACTGGTAACTAATGTATAGGTACCTGGTTTAACGTTAACAATGGTAAATGATCCGTCATCAACGGTGGTGGTACTTTTATTAAGGCCCTTTATCGCAACAATAACGTATGAGGCAGCCTTGCCATCGCTGGTTTTAACAAAACCGGTTATTTTACCGTTATTGCCTTCCTCGTCGGCTTTTAAAACGAGGGTATTTATAAATATAAATAGAATTAAGAGTGTAAATTTTTGAATGTAATTGTAGAGATTGTTTGCCATACTATTTATACTAAGTCTAATTAAGGGCAAAAATAACAAGACATTTCTTATTCGCAACTTTTATTTAGAATTAGTTTAAATAAGATAAATAGACCGGTCTACCGCTATAACTATTTCGTTACAAGGCCTAAAGCCCTGCAGATGTAATTATATTAGCCTCATAAACCTGTTTTTATGAAAAAAACACTGCCTATTTTTTTAGTTATGCTGGCGTTTGCAAGCCATTTAAATGCACAGCCCGGTAAAACGGAGATCACCCGCTGGCAATATGGTCGCAACGGCGCGGTTTCCATTACCTGGGATGATGGCTCTATCAACCAGTTTAAAATAGCCCTGCCTATTTTGAATAAACTCCATATAAAAGGCACTTTTTTCATCATCACCGGCCAGATCCCCGGTTCGCAGTATCATGGTAAATTTATTGGTCGGCCGGTAAAAGAGATCATAGCCGAAACAGCATCCATGCCCACCAATAAAAGCAATTTTTACGAGCGGGCTTCGGCTGCGGGTTATTTAGGATTGGTGGGCACACTTGATTATCACTACAAAGCCGGATCGTTAATAGATGATAACAAACCCGAAGCCGCCTATAAAGTGATAGATGAACTGTACAGCAAAGTACGCCATGGCGATTTTAAGCCGGGGATTGAACATAATACCGAGTATAACGATGCACACGGCACTACCTGGACCGAAATTAAAAAGTACGCGGCCCAGGGTCATGAGTTTGCCAGCCATATGATAACCCACCCCCGCCTGGCCGCGCTTGATGAACCAAACATTATGTACGAAATGGAGAAAAGCCGGCTGGATATTTTAAATCATTTAGGCATGCGTTATACCTTTAGCGCCGAGGGCCCGTTTGGCACCGAGAATGACCGTGTAGTGGAATACTTAAGCAAGGTTTACCCCGCCCTGCGTAACCGCATGCCCGAGCCATGGCTTAAGGAGATTAGCCGGGGCAGTAAGGATACACCGGGAAACACTGATAAAGCGTATGTACAATACCAGCGTGGGGCAACCACCAAAACACCGCTGCCCCTGATGAAAGCCTGGGTTGATACTACCATAAACCGGCATGATACCTGGTTGGTGCTTACTCACCATGGCGTAGAAGGCATTGGCTGGGAAGCCCTGCCAGCTACCGAACTGAATGAATATTTTACCTACATCAAAAACCGCGAAGATAAGCTTTGGATGGCCACCTTTGCCGATGTTACCAAATACATGCGCGAAAGGCAAAGCGCGAAAGTACAATCGGATTTAAAAAATGGGTACATAGCGGTAAGCGTAAGCCATCCCTTAAATAAAGGTTTTTATAATATACCACTAACCATGAAAACGTATGTACCTACCGAATGGAAGAAAGTGAGTGTAACCCAAAACGGCAAAAAACACATGGTAAAGGCAATGAATGACAACGGTGGCTATTATGTATTGTACCAGGTAAATGCCAATGGTTCACCGGTACTTTTAACACGAGTATAAGGGGTATCAGATCTAATCAAAAACTACCGTATCCGGCCCGGAAATTTTGCTGATATGGCACGCGCATCCTCCCGCTATTTTTACGATGGCGGTTTTGGTTTGATCGGTGCTTGGATTAGTTGCCGAGACCCTTACATCATCGCCCCCGGTTGAAAATTGTTCCAGGTTATTATCGGTTGCAATTGCTTTAAATCCAGGCGAAAAACCAGGATCAACACCGCCACCTGCAACAATCAATGAATCGCTTCTTAAATTTTTGGCACTAAAGTTTGTTACCGTTACGCCACTACCTGCTTTATTTACAAAGCGTATACCTATGCTTGCAAATTCCTGGGTACATACACTTATGGAACAGCCTGGTTTTTGATGGTTTTTTTTACACGATAAGCAAACTGTAACAAGCAGCAGCAATAATATCTTCCTGGTCATAACGGTGGTTTTATACTATTACGGCTTACATGGGAGAAATGCTACAGATTACACCGCCTTTTTAAAGTATCATTTCTCCAGCAAAGTTCCGCGGAATTTCACTGCTCAGTATGCTTCGTTATTATTTAAATAATCTATTCCATCACCCTAACTTTCAAAAAGCTCGGTTCATTTTTGGAGGTGTATACCTTGTGGGTGGCCTTTTTAAAGTCGATGTCTTTAGCTTTCATAATGTCCTGGAACTGTTGGGTGTTCCTGTCGATAAGCGGAAACCAGGTGCTTTGTACCTGTACCATTAGCCTATGCCCTTTTTTGAAAGTATGCAGCACATCCTGCAGCTCAAAGTTAACCGGGGTTATTTTGCCTGGCACAAATGGCTCCGGTTTATCAAAGCCGTTGCGAAACTTACCACGCATAGCCTCGCTGCGTACCATTTGCTGGTAACCAGACAGGTAAACTTCCTTACCGGTAAACTTATTGTTTTTGGTTGAATCGGGGTACACATCAATAACCTTAACCACCCAATCTGCATCGGTACCCGTGGTTGATACTTTAAGGTTGGCCCAGATGTTTCCGGCAAGCGTAAGGTCCTTGTCCAATATATCTGTTTCGTAGGTTAAAACATCCGGCCTTTGCGAAGCAAAACGCTGGTCGCCGGTCATGTATTCGCGTTTCATGCCATTATCAATGGTATTGATGAATGGTACCGGTTTATTGGGATCTGATACAAATTCATCAAAGCTTTCACCTGTAGCAGGAGCATCAAATGATAATTTGCCACCGGGCAGCAAGTATAAATTCTTTTCGCTGGCCTCTTTTGGCGGCCATGTTTTATAGGTTTTCCATTGGTTAACACCGGTTTCAAAGGTTGATATTGGCTCCAGGTTCAAATCGGTCCCTTTTAAATAATGACTAAAAAAAGCGAACTCAATTTTTTCACGGTAGAACGGACCGGTCGGGCCGCCAAAACTAACATCACCTAAATGGTCACCATCACCACGCGCCCAGCCACCATGTACCCAGGGGCCCATGGTAAAGTAAACCGGGGTTTTAGGGTTTTCCTTAACCAACGTTTTGTAGGTATTAATTGCGCCGTACAGGTCCTCGGCATCGTACCATCCTCCGGTAACCAGTACCGCGGTTTTAATATCGTGCAGGTGATAAAGTACATTTCGGTCCTTCCAATGCTGGTCATAATTGGGATGATCAAGCATCTCGTTCCATAAACGGATGGTATCTTTATAATATTTATCGTTTGAGTTTTTTACCGAACCCATCCGCAGGAAAAAATCGTAGCCATCTTCGGTACCGGCATCAAATCGCGATCCGCGACGCTGGGTTGGTTTATCATCCTGCCTGTTTGTAAAGCCCGGGTAAAAGCCAAAATTGGCCACCAGCATAAATGCGCCATTATGAAAAGCGTCATCCCGGTAAAGATCGGCAATAGGCGCCTGCGGAGATGCGGCTACCAATGCAGGGTGACGACTCAGCAGCGCTGTAGTAGTATAAAAGCCGGGATATGAAATTCCCCATACGCCAATCTTACCATTATTGTTGGGCACATTTTTTAGCAGCCAATTGATGGTATCATAGGTATCGGTACCTTCATCCACATCGTTTTTGGTTTTATGCACTTCTTTTTCAGGTGTCATTTCTTCGTAGATACCCTCGCTCATCCAACGACCGCGCACGTCCTGGTAAACAAAAATGTAACCATCGTGCACAAACAACGATGACGGGCCTAAACTACCTTTATAAGCATCAGCACCATAAGGGGCAACACTATAGGGGGTTCTATCCATCATGACAGGGTATTTTTTGGTTTGATCTTTTGGCACATATACCGATGTGAACAGCTTTTTGCCATCGCGCATGGGCACCTGGTACTCATATTTACTGTAATTGGCTTTTACATAATCAGCATCAGGGCCTTTAGGCTGAGCCTGCAGACAGCAAGCTGAAAGTAAAAAGCAAACAACTATAAGTAGACTTTTTTTCATATTAAATGATTATTGTTTAAAAGTAATTGAATAAAATAAAAAGGACAACCTCGGTACTACCGGATTTATGGATTCCCACTGCTTTGTTACAAAGCCCATGGCCAATATTTTCAAAATAAACTATTAATATATTTTTTATAAATCAATATTTATTTTATAAATAATAATTAACTTGTGTGCAAGTTATACCGATTGATTTTCTATCACTTTATAAACCAATATCCCCCATATACAAATCCCCCAATGTATACGGCTGCCTAAATACCATAATAAAAAAACAATACTATGCCACTAACCGTGCTATGGCCTTGGCTTACCCTCTTTTATAGATACCTCCATATTAATAACCAATTGAAAACATGCCTATGAATCAACCGAATGTTAAACGAGCTTCTACATTTTTATTTGTCAAATTAAAAACAACCAAAAACTATGAGAACAAATTTTAATTTACCGCTACACAAAACATTAACCGCCTTATTTGGCTTACTGCTACTTATTACCTCGGCCTGTAAAAAAGAAAGCGCACCCGCTCCTGCCGAATCGATCAAATCAAACTCCACCTCAAAACTCAATACCAATGCTATTGGTGTAAGCGGACCAAAGGGTGTTTGCTATGTGGAGGTGAATAATAATGATATCCGTAACGTGGGCAATTACTACCTTTCAACCGGTGAGCAGTTGTTTGATATTGCCATTATATTTGCCGCTAATATCAATTACAATACTACAACCCAAAAAGCCGAACTATTTTTTAATACACAGGTAACCAATGTACTAAGCAATAAGGCAACCTATATACAACCCTTACAGGCTAAAGGTATAAAAGTACTGCTATCAATTTTAGGAAACCACCAGGGCGCCGGTATTTGTAACTTTCCCGATCAGGCATCCGCTACCGCATATGCACAATTACTGAGCGACGCGGTTACAACTTACGGACTGGATGGAATTGACTTTGATGATGAATACGCTGATTACGGCAACAACGGAACCGGGCAACCTAATTCAAGCTCATTTGTTTATTTGGTTACCGCACTACGCCAGTTGATGCCTACAAAAATCATTTCATTTTACTTTTACGGACCAGCGGCATCTCGTTTAAGCTTTAATGGTGTAACCGTAGGCTCAAAGGTTGATTACAGCTGGAACGCCATTTATGGCACCTACTCGGTACCAGCAGTACCAGGGCTTGTGGCAAGCAACCTTGGGCCGGCGGCCATTAATATTCAAAGCACTAGCTCATCAACTGCTGCATCACTGGCTACACAAACGGTAAACAATAACTATGGCATTTACCTGTATTACAACCTGCCAAATGCCGACACGCATACTTACTTAAGCAGCGTATCAAATGCGCTTTATGGCAAGGCTACCACTTTTAATACAGGAACACCTGCTGCTGGGGTTAATTTTTACCAGAATATTAATTATACCGGTACAGCAACAGGGAATATACCAAAGGGCAATTACACCCTGGCTCAGCTACAGGCTTATGGCTTTGTTGACAACTGGGCGTCCTCAATGAAAGTACCGGCCGGATGGACAGTGACCATGTACAGCAGCAATAACTTTTTAGGTACTTCATGGATACGTACATCAAACACCTCAAACTTTACTACCCTATTGCCCAATGCGAATGATGTGGTATCATCAGTTAAAATAAACTAAACCTAAAAAGGACTTTTCGGGCAGCTATCAACTACTTGAAAAGTCCTTTTTTAATATGATAAATAAAACAAGTGGATACCTATATACCACCAAGGTATAATCCATTTGAGCACTAAATGGTTATACTCACTAACTCGTTATGATCAGTTAGTCGTTAATAGCCTTCACACCCGGTAATTCTTTGCCTTCCATATACTCCAGCAGTGCGCCACCACCGGTTGATACATAGCTAACCTCATCAGTAAGGTTAAATTTAGCAACCGCCGCTGCAGAATCACCACCACCAATTAATGAGAATGCTCCGTTTTCTGTTGCTTTTACTACAGCCTCGGCTATTGCTTTGGTGCCAACCAAAAATGTTTCCATTTCAAATACCCCCATTGGGCCATTCCATAAAATGGTTTTTGATTCTTCAACTACTTTGCTGAATAATTTTACCGTTTCAGGACCAATATCCAATCCCATCCAATTGTCTGGAATTTGACCGGTTTTAGCAACATCGGTTTTTGCTTCGTTTGAAAAAGCATCGGCGACCACATTATCTACAGGCAGATAGAGTTTTACACCCTTTTCTTTAGCTTTTTGTACCAGGCTTATGGCAAGATCAAGTTTGTCGGCTTCAACAAGCGATGTACCAATACTACCTCCATCTGCTTTAGCAAAGGTGTAAGCCATGCCGCCACCAATAATCAGGTTATCTACTTTATCCAGCAATCTTTCTATCAGTTGGATCTTATCAGAAACCTTAGAACCACCCATAATAGCAGTAAAAGGTTTTGCAGCTCCGTTCAAGATCTTTTCGGCATTAGCCAGTTCGGCTGCCATCAGGTAACCAAAGTATTTGGCATCAGGAAAAAACTGTGCTATAATTGCCGTTGAAGCGTGCGCGCGGTGAGCAGTACCAAACGCGTCGTTTACGTATATATCACCTAATTTCGATAATTTTTCGGCAAAGGCTACATCGCCTTTTTCTTCCTCCTTGTAAAAACGAAGATTTTCTAATAACAACACTTCGCCGTTACCCAAATTCTTAGCTTTTTCAACTGCCTGCGCGCCAATACAATCATCAGCAAACTCAACCTGCTGCCCCAACAAATCGGATAAATGAGGCACAACATGTTTTAATGAAAATTCTTCTGTAGGCCCGCTTTTCGGTCTGCCCAGGTGCGACATCAGGATAACTTTGCCGCCATCTTTTAAAATCTTTTTTATAGTGGGCAATGCCGCCGTCATCCGGTTATCATCAGTAATTTTATAGTTTTTATCCAAGGGCACATTAAAATCAACCCTGATTAGGGCTTTTTTGCCTGCGAAACTAATTTGATCTACAGTTTTCATATGATTATATGGGTCATTATATGTGAGGGCCGCAAATTCAGCATTTTATTCTAAATTCTTAACGAAAAAGTAAAAAAGGTATTCTTTTTCGCCTAAAACTTCATCTTAATTTAACATACATCACATAATGTGGCCCAATTCCGGGCACTTCAAATTCGGCCGAGACGATCTCGAAACCAGTATTATGATAAAATGGGACAGCTTTTTTGCGGGCATTACACCAAACATAATTTACCTTTTGGCCACGCAGGTAGGTAAGTGCGAAATTTACCAGTTGATTACCTAAACCCAGCCCCCTGTATTTTTCAATGGTTGCCATGCCACGCAACTGGTAACCCATTCCTGCAAACTCGCCATAAGTTTGGGGATGGAATGATACTATACATGCCAGTTCATCATCTTTATAAAACCCTAAATGGAAGGCCCCTTCTATTTTATCGGTGGGGAAACGGCATTCATTTAAAGTAAGTCTGCCCTCGCGTAATACTTCATTGCGAATGGCTAAAAGATCCTCAACCTCAGTAAATTTTATCATGTAGTTTAGCTAATAAAATTGAACTATTTAAGCCATCGCACTTTTTAATTTGGCAATTTTCTCAACCAGATCCGCAAGGCGGCTGCTATACCCCATTTCATTGTCATACCAACCTACAACTTTAACCAAACCGCCTACTATTGAGGTAAGCTGAGCATCAAAAATACAACTGTGAGGGTTGTCCAATATATCGGTTGATACTATGGGATCTTCGGTATACTCCAGTACATGTTTCATGGAGCCGCAGGCTGCCTGTTTAAATGCAAAGTTAATCTCGTCAATAGTAGGTAGCTTTTTAAGGCTGCAGGTAAAATCGGTTAATGAGCCGTTAAGTACGGGAACACGAATGCCTGCTCCGCCCAGTCTGCCATCAAGATGGGGAAATATTGCTGTAATAGCTTTGGCGGCCCCGGTAGTTGTAGGAATAATGGACGCCGATGCCGCTCTTGCACGCCTCAAATCCTTATGTGGTGTATCATGCAGGCTTTGATCGCCCGTCATTGAATGCACAGTGGTGATATAACCATCAATGATACCCCAGTTTTCGTCAAGTATCTTTACCATAGCAGCCACATTATTTGTAGTGCAGGACGCATTAGACAATATTGGCGATTGAAGGTCAACCAGCCCATCATTAACGGCCAGCACTACTGTTGGCACACTTTTATCCGTTGACGGGGCGGATATGATCACCTGTTTTGCTCCTGCCGTTAAATGCAGCTGAGCACCCTGTCTTGAGGTAAACTTCCCGGTAGACTCTATCACCAAATCAATATCCAGATCTTTCCATGGCAGGGCCAGGGGATCACGTTGGGCCAATACTTTTATTTTTTGCCCGTTAATGAACAGGTTATCCGCATCAAAACTTACCTCGCCTTTAAAACCCCGGTGTACAGAATCATATTTAAACAGATGAGCAAGGGTTTGGGTATCAGTTAGGTCGTTAATTGCTACTACCTGTATATCAGGGCGTGATAATATATTTCTTAAAAATATGCGCCCGATGCGGCCGAATCCATTTATGGCAATCTTCATCATTGTTTTATAAGGGCAGCAAAGTTAATGAAGATGGATGGCTATTTATAGTTACCTAAATTTAGTGACTTTAAAACTACTTAAAGTACCATCATTGAATATGGATTAATTTAGGCCAAAAAATTGCGCAATGCCAGGCTTTCACGCTCTTTTGAGCGCAGGCAAAAAGTGATGATCCAGTTAGAGGCTACCGAAAATAACAAGATGATCACAATTAGCAGCGAATTGCTTAAGCCACTAAACATAAATACCATTCCTATTGATAAAAAATTAATTACTGACAAGCACAGGGTAGTTTGTAAGTGGTTGAGCCCAAGCCTTAATATACGGTGATGATTGTGATTCCTATCGGCATCGAATGGCGATTTTCCGCTAACTATCCGAAGTGTAAACATTCTTAAAGTATCAAAAACAGGCCCTATCAATACAGCAATTGTTAATGCAGGCGCAAAGCTTATAGCAGGGATGCCAGCGCCCGAAATTTTACTCATCTCGATAAATTTAATGGCCATAACTGCCGATACAAGGCCAATTAACAATGCACCTGTATCGCCCATGAATATTTTGGCTGGTGTAATATTATACTTTAAAAAGCCAATAATAGCACCTGCCATAGCAAATGAAATAGCCGCCAGCTCATATTGCTTAATGTACATAAATAATAAAGCAAATGTGCAGTTTGCAATAATACCTGTTGTAGCTGCGAGGCCATCTATTCCGTCTATTAAATTGAAGGAATTGACAATTAGCATGATCAGCAGTATAGAGAGTATGGCGCTTGGGATATACGGCAGATGAAAAATACCGAATACACCATACATGCTGGTTAAGCGGATATCGCCAAATAGCACTAATATAGCTGCAACCGCAAACTGGATAAGGAACTTTGTACTTGAATTTACTCCGGATAGATCGTCCTTTAATCCCATAATAAAAAGAATTATACAGGCTAAAAGCAGGTAACTGATAGGTAATGCCTTATCAATGACACTAAACAGCAAAATTGTAATGGTAAAGCTTACAAAAATAGCCACCCCTCCTAAACGCGGAATACCGTGATCATGCTGCTTTCTGAAATGGCCCACATCATCATAAAGATGCCTTGAACGCGCAACGTGTAAAATGGATGGAATGGATAGCAAAGTGATCAGGATTGAAAACAATACTATTAAAATATTGTAAATAAAATGATACGAATGTAAAATTTCAATCATATTAAGGTATTTAATCAGTTAGTTTATCAATCAGGGTTTTATACGCGGTTAGCATATCAAAGGTTTAAACTTAAAATTAAAAATATTGCAAGATTTTGCGGATTGGCTTAAAAGCCAACGTAAGCACAGGGAACCTGATACCGTTGTTCCGCATAGCTTTTAAATCAAAGCCCCAGGCTTTGAGCCGGTTTTGAAAGCTCTTATTACTTACCCCCCCATTCAGCATGGCAACCATTATTTTGTTTAAATAAAAACATTTGATTTTATACAGATGCATAAACCTTACCATTAATTCGTAATCGRCCGCTGAACCATATTCAAGGCTATAAAAACCTAATTTTTTAAATAAATCACGTTTGCAATAAAATGTAGGGTGCGGGGGCATAAATCCCCGGTTAAAGGAATTAGCTCTACACTGTTTTGAAACCCACTTACGGGTTATTTTTCCGGTCACATCAACAAAATTCAAATTCCCATAAACGGCGTCAATATCCTGTTGCGTAAATACTTGTGCGACTCCCGATATAACCTGGTCATCGGCCAAGCGGTCATCGGCGTTCAGGGTGCCGATAATCTGGCCGGTTGCTTTTTTGATACCTTTATTTATGGCATCATAAATGCCTTTGTCTGGTTCAGAAACAAAAAAACTGATTGCTGAACGATACTGCTCAATTATTTGAAGGGTATTATCCGTTGATCCGCCATCAATAACAATGTACTCTATATCGGGATGTTTTTGGCTGATAACGGATTGGATACATTGGGCTATGGTATTCTGGGCATTATAAACAACGGTGACCAATGAAATCTTCAAATCTATGAATTGGGAAAATACAAATCGTTAATACCCGCAAATTATGTATTTTTGGATTTAATGCAAAATTATAAAAAATAATATTAAGCAGAAGTTTTCGTCCCCATGCGCATAATAACGTCCATTTTCCCTGTTTTTTTAACGGTTGTAATTTTATCCTCCTGCTCAGGCCGGCAGTACCAAACTCTTTTTGAACAAAAGACTGTCAAAACAGATACACTCTCGCAAAAAAACAATAACGTTTTAAGCAGTTACCATATTAAACCACAGGATATGCTGCAGATACGGAACCTGCAAAACATTAAATATGTGGTTGATGAAGCTCCTTCATCCAACACATTGGGCAGTGGGAATGCCGGTGCCGGTCAAACCTACCAGGTTGATGAAGAGGGAACTGTAGCATTGCCGGTTATTGGCCATGTTACAGTAGCGGGGCTTACACGCGCCCAGGCTACAAAACTTATTGAGGAGCTTTACCGTAAAAGTCTTTTAAAAGATCCTATAATTGAATTAAAAATTACAAATCTGAAGGTGACTTTCCTTGGCGAAATTAAGGCACAGGGGAATTTCCCTCTGGTAAAAGATAATACTACTTTGGTTGAAATGATTGGTGAAGCGGGGGGCCTTACGGATAAGGCCAATGAAACAAACATTAAGATTATACGCGGCGATCAAAAAAATCCGCAGGTGACCTATATTAACCTGAGAGATATACAATCCATAAATGATCCGCGGGCCATCCTTCAAAATGGCGATATTGTGTATATATCACAGAACAAACGCGCTGTTCGCAATGATAATTTACAAAATGCATCAACCCTTACACAGCCAATATTACTTTTACTTAATACAGCTTTAATTGTTTTATCGCTTTCGCGCCGCTAATGGAAGAGACAGAAAAATTTCAAAGAAAACTGCCTAACCAGGAGATCGATTATTTCAAGATAGGTAAAATACTGGTGAGCCGCTGGTATTGGATCGCCGCATCAGTGGGGTTGGCAGTAATTATATCGTATGCTTATTTATGGTACACGCCAAAAACCTACGCAACAGGGGGCACACTAAAAATTGAAGAAAAAAAGTCGGAGGTTTCTGATCTTATAACTGTAATGACAGTTCCCGACCGGGGGCCATCAAAAATTCAGAGTATAACATCGGTGTTGCAAAGCAGAAATGTAATACTTAGTGCTATTAAAGACATGGATTACCGGATAAGCTTCTTTATATCGGGCCGTGTACGCACCTCCGAAACATATCCGTCAAAACCATTAAATATTCAACTAATAAAGTTTGATAGCTTAAACTTTTATCATGATGTGATAAGTTATAAACCAGTTAACAAGCAAATTTTTAGCCTCAGCTATAAAACAGGTAAAAAAGAAATTAAAAACAACTACAGCTATAATATGCCGGTTACTGTCGGCAATACCAGTTTTACCATAAAATACCCAGGTGCTATTGATAACAGCACTATTTATCTTTTTAATTTTAATATCCCTGAAGATTATATAGGCAGAGTACAAGGTGGTTTAAGGGCTGGCGAAACGGGGAAGAACACCAATATCATTGCGTTACAGGAAACCGACTCAAACCCACAGTTTGCGGCTGATGTGCTTAACAACATCATGAAGGAGTATGTGATTTTTGACAGGAACCAGAAAGCACAGTCGGCATCACAGATGATCGATTTCATCGACAGTCAACTCTCATTCCTTTCCAACGAGGTAAAAGGATCGGAAAGCTCGATAGAAAAATATAAAAACAAAACCAAGATACTTGATGTAAATTCGGCATCAACTACATCTGGCGCAAAGGCGGCAGAAATTGAAACAAACAGATCACTGTTAAAAATTCAGATGATAGCGCTTGATCAACTAAGAGATCAAATAACCAGGGAAAAAGATAATGTTACTTTGAATTTTAGCGCGGGGGGAACCGATTTACCTGCGTTAAATGCTTTAATAAGTAAGTTAGATGTATTAATATCTGAACGATCATCGTTATTAAAAACTTATACTCCAAATTCGCAGCCGCTGCAGGATATCAATCAGCAAATATTACAAACCAAACTTACCGCTTTAAATAATATAAAGGGGATCCGCAGCGCTGTAGAAAAAAATATAGCGTATCTCGATAACCAGTTGTCGCAGGTTAACCAAACTTTAATGGCATTGCCGGCAGCCCAGCGCGACCTGGTAAGTCTGCAAAGAGATTTCGAGATAAATGATAAGGTATACTCCTTTTTATCAGAGAAAAAGCTGGAAGCACAAATAAGCAGAGCAGGTATTTTACCGGGTGCTACGGTTATTGAATTTGCGCAGCCCAATTTCAATGCTGTATCACCCAACGAGCATGATATCCACCGGTCGGCCATTATTTTTGGCCTGGCCATAGGCCTCGGCCTTATTATTTTGATCAGGGTACTTAACCCCTATATTTATGATAAGGAAACCATTGAAAGCCTTACCGCAATGCCCATATTGGGGGTTATCAGAAAATACCCCGAACCCATTGATGAAAACAGCAGGCAGGTTTTAGCCTTGAGTAAACCCAGGTCGATATTTGCCGAATCGGTCCGCTCGGTGCGTACTAATCTGAGTTTCCTGGCATCAGAAAAAGCCAGTAAAATTATTTGCATAACCTCAGAAGTTGCCGGTGAAGGCAAATCATTTGTGGCGGTAAATTTATCAAGCACGCTATCGCTTATTGATAAAAAAGTTATACTTATTGGTGCCGATTTAAGACGCTCAAGACTACATAAAACATTTCATGTACCTAATGACAAGGGGTTAAGTAACTATCTTGCCCACCAAAGCTCACTGGATGAAATAATAGTTCACTCCGATCAGGAAAATCTCGATTTTATAGTTTCAGGGCCAGTACCCCCAAATCCATCAGAATTGCTTCACAGCAGCAGAATGCTTGCTTTAATTGCCGCTTTAAAATTAAAATATGATATTATAATGATCGATACAGCCCCTATTGGACTGGTATCAGATGCTATCCCATTGATCAGAATAAGTGATATCAATGTTTTTGTTATCCGATCGGGCAAATCAAAATTTTATGCGGCTACAGTTCCACAACGCCTAGCGCAAGAGTATCATCTTGATAATACGGTGATTGTACTTAATGCTTTTGAAGAAGACCTTTTACATTCAAGATATTATACCACCAAATTTACCGGCGAGACTACAGGTGCAAGATATTACTATTATTCTGATTATAGCGGATACTCCGGATCCGGCTATTATGTAGATGATGACAAAAAGAAATGGTGGGATATAAGGCGATGGTTTAAATAAAATGCACCAATACAAAACATGGATTTAAAGGCAAGTGCAATAACAAAAAAGTGGTATCCTGTTTATACAAACCCACGTGCCGAAAAAAAAGCATATCAAGCATTAATAAATAAAGGCGTTGAAGCTTACCTGCCGCTGCATCGCCAGCTAAAGCAGTGGAGCGACCGCAAAAGATGGGTAGAAGAACCCTTTATTAAATCGTACGTATTTGTTAACATTACAGAACATGAGCAGGCTAATATATTGATGACCAAAGGCATATCCCGTTTTCTGTATTTCATGGGCAAGCCTGCTTCAATGCCCAACCGCCAGATAACCGAGTTAAAGCTATTAATGGCCAGCCCTTATGAATTAGAGATTACCGAAGAAGACCTACAGCCCGGAGAAAAGATTATACTTAAAGCAGGGCCATTAAAAGGAATGACGGGAGAAGTGGTATCACAACGGTCGCAAAAGCAATTGATATTAAGGCTCGAAAGCATTGGATGCTCAATAATTGTACATGTTGCGGCATCATATATTGAAAGATTTTAATTGAAATTGTTGTTTAAACTAAAAGACACTAATAACTGATCCAGATCGGTTATAATTAATAAAAAATGGACTTATATTAAAAAAAATAAGCCATTGTTATATAATAAGTTACAAATTTAAAATGTGACTTACGGGGCGAAGCTGTGAATATTTATATAGAGTATGTGCCGGATTGCGGGAATAATTAATAACCAGTTACAACCGCAACTTATTCAGGAAAGGGTGAAAGCCATGTGCAAGGCGCAGCAACATGGCGGCCCCGATGACGGAGGTATTTTTTATGATGAAAAAAAACACCTTGCATTTGGACATCGCAGGCTATCAATCATTGATTTGAGCCATAGCGGCCATCAGCCAATGGCCGATCTGGGGCAAAAAGTTTGGATAACCTTCAACGGCGAAATTTATAATTATCGGGAATTAAAGGATGAACTGTTAAAACATGGTGCCAAATTCAATTCGGTAACTGATACAGAAGTAATAATTGCAGCCTATTTACAATGGGGCATCGCCGCCTTCGCCAAATTCAGGGGAATGTTTGCGTTCGCTTTGTTTGATAGCCTTAAAGACCTTACCTACCTGGTACGTGATACAGCGGGTATAAAACCGGTATATTACTTAGCCGAAGATGGACAGCTAAGTTTTGCCTCAGAAACGAGAGCTTTTACAGCGGCAGGCATATGTACAAAAAAAGACACCAACTGGCCCATAAGGCTTTTAGCATTTGGCCATATACCAGAGCCATATACCACATTAAAAAATGTTTACAGCCTACCCAAGGGTCATTATTTATGCTGGAATCATGCCTCATCAACCCATGTGATCAATTCTTACAAACAAACAGCATTAAAAAATCAGATCACCAACATTGATGAAGCACGGCAATTGATAAAAAATGCCTTAATAAAAGCAGTAAACCGCCAGCTGATTGCGGATGCGCCATTAGGTGTATTTTTAAGCGGAGGTATAGATTCGAGCCTTATTACACTATTGGCTGATAAAGAAAAAAAGGAGCAGCTTAAAACCATATCTATATTTTTCAACGAAAAAAACTACGACGAGCAGGCATATCAACGCTTGGTTTTAGATAAGGTAAGCGGTCAAAATTTTTCGCACTTAGTAAGGCAGCAGGATTTTGAAACTTTCTTTCCGCAAATCATTAATGCTATGGATATGCCAACTACCGATGGCATTAATAGCTGGTTCATTAGTAAATATGCGCATGATGATGGCTTAAAAGCGGTATTATCGGGCGTAGGCGCCGATGAGTATTTTGGTGGCTATCCCTCATTTAACCGGATACGGCACCTTGGATATTTAAGAAAACTTCCTCCTTTCCTGTTTTCGGCTATTAAAGGATTATTACCCGATCAATATAAAAAGCTTACATTTTTAGCTAATGACCATTCAATAGCCGATTACCTTTTATTAAGAGGATTATTTTCGCCGGCTGATATTGCGAAAGCGCTTGATGCTGATGATAAACAAGTTCGGGATGTTCTGTTTAACAGTTTTGATATTCCTGATCTGGGGCCATATGATCATGAACATGCCTCGTGGTTTGAAGCAAACCTTTATATGCAAAATCAGTTACTTAGGGATACCGATGTAATGAGCATGAATCATGGCTTAGAAGTTAGGGTCCCTTTTTTAGACGAAGACTTTACAGGCATTGTTGAAAGCATAGCACCAGATATAAGGTTCAATAACCGGCAACCCAAAAAACTCCTGATTGATAGCTTTAATGGCCTGCTGCCCGCAGCTGTCTGGAACAGGCCCAAAATGGGCTTTATATTCCCGTTACAACATTGGATGAGCCAATACAGCCCGATAAGCGATAGTACATTATACCACGGCAAAATGGCGCAAAACACCATTAAAAAATTCAGTAACAACAAGATTCATTGGTCAAAGGCCTTTGCGCTTTACCAAATACAAGCGCATGTGTAAAAACATAGTTCTTTTTACTTTACAAACATTTTCTACCACCGGTGGCATTCAGAAAATGACCCGAACATTGGGGCATTCACTATACACACTGGCGCAAACCCATAAATGGAATTTTGAACTCTGGTCTGCCTACGATAAGCAAGATGACCTGATGACGCAATACCTCCCTGCAAGTGCATTTAAAGGCTTTGGTGTTAACCGGATCAGCTTTGTTTTAAAAGCCATAAGCAAATCAACAATGCCGGATGTTATTATTTTAAGCCACATAAACCTGGCAGTTATAGGCTTGTTTATAAAATTAGTAAATCCTAAATGTAAGGTATGGCTTATTGCCCATGGCATCGAGGTTTGGCGCCCCCTTTCATTCCTTAAAAAATATCTTTTAAGCCGATGCGATAAGGTAATATGTGTAAGTAATTTTACCAGGGAGCAAATGATAATTAAGCACAACGTAAGTGCTGATATTTGCAGGGTGTTAAATAACGCAATAGATTCCTTTATGAAGTTGCCCACAGGTTTCGAAAAACCACCACATCTTGTTGCGCGTTATAAACTAAAAGCAGATCAGCCTATTATATTTACTTTAACACGCCTTGCATCAACAGAACAATACAAAGGCTACGAACATGTAATTGAAGTTATAAGTAATATAAAAGAACGTTTTCCAGGTATTAAATACATTTTATCCGGTAAATACGATGCAAAAGAAGAGCTCAGGATAAAAAAACTCATAGCACAGTATAACGTAACCGAACAGGTAATATTAACCGGGTTTATTGAAGAAGATGAACTTGTTGATCATTTTTTACTGGCCGACCTGTTTGTATTGCCGAGCAAAAAAGAGGGCTTTGGCATTGTATTCATTGAAGCCCTTGCCTGTGGGTTGCCTGTTGTTTGCGGCAATGCCGACGGCAGTATCGATGCCATCAGGAACGGCGAACTGGGCCATGCGATTAATGCTGACAATCCCGCCGAGCTAAATGAATACATAACAGCATATTTTGAAGCCCCGTTAACAACCCTTAAACGTAAACACTTACAGGAACAATGTTTATTACATTTTAATGAAACGGATTACATGCAAAAATTACAATTACTTTTAAACGAATGAGTACCCCAACCGAGGAAAAGTGGGATATGGAATTAACTCCGCACAGCAGCTTATTTGATTTAAAACTTAATGATGTATGGCACTACCGCGATTTGCTGATGCTATTGGTAAGGCGTGATTTTGTTTCGTTTTATAAACAAACCATATTGGGGCCGCTATGGTTTTTCATTCAGCCATTGTTCACTACAATTATTTACACTTTTGTATTTGGTAACCTTGCCGCTATAAAAACCGATGGCTTACCACAGCCATTGTTTTACCTGGCAGGTATTACTGCCTGGAATTATTTTGCAGACTGTCTTACAAAAACATCATCTGTTTTTACTGCAAACGCAGGCCTTTTTGGTAAAGTGTATTTCCCACGACTTATCGTTCCGCTAAGTATCGTAGTATCAAATTTAATCCGCTTTGCCGTTCAAATGGCCCTGTTTTTCCTGATGATGGGCATTTATATTATTAAAGGCGCTAATGTTCATCCAAACGCCTACCTGTTGTTGTTCCCTTTTTTATTGCTATTAATGGCAATGTTAGGTTTAGGCCTTGGCATGATCATATCAGCCATGACCACAAAATACCGCGACCTGAGTTTCCTTATCACCTTTGGTATTCAGCTAATGATGTATTTAACTACGGTTATTTACCCTTTATCAGTTGTAAAAGAAAAATACCCCCATTATCAATGGATGGTTGAATATAACCCGATGACGCCAATAATAGAAGCTTTCAGGTACGGTTTCCTTGGCCAGGGGACCTTTACCATGCTGTCTTTAGGCGTTACTACCGTAATAACTACTGTGATACTTTTAGTTGGAATTATAATTTTTAACCGCGTTGAGCGCACCTTTATAGATACTGTATAAATATATGCCCGCCGTAATTAAAGTAGAAAATCTGTCGAAAGCTTACCAGTTAGGAGAAATAGGAACCGGAACCTTATCACGTGATCTGGAACGCTACTGGGCCAAAATACGCGGTAAGGAAGATCCTTTTTTAAAAATAGGTGAAGTTAATGACCAGTCAAAAAAGGGCGAAAGTGATATTGTATGGAGTTTAAAAGATATCAATTTTGAAATAGAACAGGGCGATGCCGTTGGGATAATAGGCCGTAATGGCGCGGGTAAAAGCACTTTGCTTAAAATTTTAAGCAGGGTTACCGCCCCTACCACCGGTTCGGTTAAAGTAAAAGGCCGGATAGCCAGTTTACTGGAAGTGGGGACAGGCTTTCACCCTGAACTGAGCGGGAGAGAAAATATCTACCTTAACGGAGCTATCCTGGGCATGCGTAAAGCCGAAATAAAACGAAAATTTGATGAAATAGTTGATTTCTCCGGCGTTGAAAGATACGTTGATACCCCTGTAAAACGATATTCATCGGGTATGTATGTACGCCTGGCATTTGCCGTTGCAGCTCACCTTGAATCGGAAATATTGATTGTTGATGAAGTATTGGCTGTTGGCGATGCCGAATTCCAAAAAAAGTGTTTGGGGAAAATAAATGATGTAAGCAAAGGAGAAGGCCGCACCGTGCTATTTGTGAGTCATAATATGCAAGCTATTATTTCACTATGTAATAAAGGAATATATTTAAAAAATGGTGAGACTTCATTAATCGGAAGCATTGATGAGGCTATGAAAATTTATTCAAATGACAGAGATCTTACATATTCAAAAAACGTTAAAATTTTAAGTAACGGTAAAAAAGCATGGCTTTCTAATTTCAAAATAACCGACGAGTTTGAGAGTGACGATATTTATACAGAAAAAACAAAGATTGTTCATGTGGAAATAGAATCTACTATCCATGCAGATAATGTTTATATCGGCGTTGGCATAAACAATGTTAACGATGTTAGAATATTAACATTATTCAGCAAATTCTTCAATAAAAAATTCTCATTAAGACCCGGTAAAAATTTGATAAAGTGCAAGGTTAGTCAATTATCCTTAAAGCCAGGCGTTTACAAAACAGAAGTATTTATAGGCAATGACTATGAAACCTTCGATTATTACGATCATGGATTACAGTTTGAAATTTCTGTATCGTCGAAAACCAATCATTTGCTTCCTGATTCCAGTCAGGGTAGTATATTTATAAATCAAATCTGGACTGAAATGTATGATTGAAAAAGATAATTTAGCGGAAGAAATCTTTTGTTTAAAATATGAATTAAATACGCTTGCGGATCAACTGCTCAGACAATCATCGGAACGTTGGGTACCCGGATTTCTTTTTGCAAGAACAGAAAATTCACATACAGAGAGATATAAGTTGGCCTGTGAATACACAAACGGTAAAAAAGTTCTTGATATAGCATGCGGTGTTGRAAAAGGAAGTAACATGATGGGCACAGCAGGTTTGGCTAAGAGTGTCCGTGGGGTCGATATTCAGTCTGATGCTATAAGATACGCTACCTGGCGTTACGGAAGTGATAATATAATTTTCACTGAAAATAATGCGCAGGAACTTGGTATTATTAATGAATTTGATATCGCCGTCAGCTTTGAGACAGTGGAACATTTACCTGAATATAGAAAGTTCCTCGTCAGCATAAAAGATTCATTAAAGGTTGACGGATTACTTTTAATATCTACTCCCCTATCTGCATTTCCAGTTGATCTCCAACCTGACAATCCTTATCATATACAGGAATGGGGATTTTCGGAATTTCAGAAAATACTAGAAGAGTTTTTTGAAATAAAAAAGATTTATTTACAGCTTTACCCATCCACAATTGAAATCCCAAAAGCTAAAATTAGCCTATCACAACGCATAATTAATAAAATAAAGAATAAGGCTTTAGGGATACCCAATTACTCTCCCGTTCAAAATAATACTGTGGAAACAAATAAGTTTTCAAAAATCGAAGTTTTTAACGATCAATTTCCTGTTGCTGAATTGGGTGTTTCAAAACTGGGATATCAAATAATTTTGGCAAAAGTAAAATCAAAATGAATGATTTAGCTATCGTAATTCCCGCTTACAAAAAAGAGTTTTTTGATAAAACATTAAACTCACTTGCCCGACAAACCAATAAATGTTTTACAGTTTACATCGGTGATGATTGCAGCCCCTACGATTTACTTAGTATAGTAAACACATATAA